>CAZGRF010000264.1:0-5652 GCA_964527825.1 uncultured Pirellulales bacterium | reverse complement strand
TTTCGCTTGACCAGCCCCAGCTATAGTTTATTAGTGGATACTAATATGGTGATCCCTAATGAACCAGATCGTCTAGCAAGACTCTTGAATGTGCTGTCGGTGAGCACACGGGTGCGCATCGTACAGTTGCTGAAGGGCCGTGCGCTCTGTGTTAGTGCTCTGGCCGCGAGGCTGGACATCACGCAGGGTGCGGTGTCTCAGCATCTGCGGATTATGCGGGACGTGGAATTGGTCATCGACGAGCGACGCGGCTATCACGTCCATTACCGCTTGAACGAGGATACCCTCGCCGCGTGGCGAAAGGAGATAGACCGGTTGCTGGACCCAACCGTCGGTGCCTGCACAGACGCGAAAGGAAGGAGAAGATGTGCTGCCGCCATGGCAAGAAACAGGGTTGCCAGAAGTCGGAAGACCTGAAAGACAAGCCGCAGGACTGCCCGCACGTGCAGCCGAGGAACGGAGAAGACTCTGGATCGGGAGGTTCGACGAATGATGACGTACAACCGTATTCGATGTGAGGCTGTCGATGTGAAGACGGAATCGGGCACCTGCCCGGGACTGGCCCAAACCGTGCGTGGCGAGATCTTCATCCTTGGCGCCCGAACGCCCGAAGGCAAAGGGATCTGCTGCCAGGCGCTCGGGGCCATCAGCTCCATGAAGCTGGCCTTGGCCTTGACGGAGAAGATGGCTTGGGAAACGAGAGATTACTTCGACATTACCTGTCCGCACGGGATGGTTACATACAGATTGTCTCGGGAAAAACATGATGGCGAACCGCACGGAACAGCGTAGCGACGGGCGCAGCGTTATCGAGGTTCGCGATCTTGCCAAGCGATTCGGCTTTCTCGGGCCCAACGGCGCGGGCAAGACCACGGCCATCAACATACTCACTGGGCTGACCCGGCCGGATGCGGGCATGATCCGTATCGCGGGCATCGACTGTTCGGTCCATCCCAAAGCCGCCCAACACCTCCTGGGCATCGTGCCCGATGAAAGCAATCTGTACCCCGAATTGACGGGGTATGAGAATCTCTGTTTCTGTGGCGCGTTGTACGGGATGTGTAAACGCGATCGTCAGGCCCGCACGCTGGAACTGCTCGCCCGCTTTGGCTTGGCTGAGGCAGCGGGGCGCAAGTTTGCCGGTTATTCCAAGGGTATGAAACGCAAGCTGACGATCGCCGCTGGGATCATCCACCGGCCCCAAATCCTGTTCCTTGATGAGCCCACCACGGGTATCGATGTGGCCAGCGCCCGCCAGATTCGCCGACTCATTGCCGACCTGAATACAGGCGGGACCACCGTGTTCCTGACAACGCACTACATCGAAGAGGCCGAGCGGCTCTGCCGACGTATCGCCTTCATCGTTTCCGGGCGGGTCGTGAGGATCGATACCATCGAGTCTCTTATGCGGCAAACAGAGGGACGTTATGTGGTGCAGTTCGCCGTTTCGGCCAACGCCGCCGCCTTGGGCGAGGCTGTGGCGGCCGCGTTCGCGGACCTGCAATGCCGAGTGGTCAACGAGGAGGGCATTTGTGTCGAGTCGCGTAAGCCGATTGATATCGGCCCGCTGGTGCGGCTCATCGAAGACCACGGCGCCACGGTGTTCGAGGCCAGAAGGGTGCAACCGTCGCTGGAGGAGGTCTTCGTTAAAATCACCGGGATCGAGGCTACGGCGATGAAACAGGAAAAAGACAAGGCCAGGAAGGGAACCAGCGCATGAGATCGTGGATCGCCTTCTGGAACATCCTGGCCAAAGACATGCGGTCCTACTACCTCAAGCCGCCGAACATCAGTTGGGGCCTGATCTTTCCGCTGGCCTGGACGGGGATGTTCTTCATCCGCTCCGGCTCGGGATTGGACAGCGTTCCGTCGCTGTTGCCAGGTGTCATCGCGGTGTCGGTCCTGTTCGGTACGACGAGCCTGCTGGCGGTCACTGTGACATTCGAGAAGAAGGGCCGCTCGTTCGAACGACTGCTGCTGGCTCCGATCCCGCTGGAACTGCTCATGCTGGCCAAGACCAGCGGTGCCATCCTGTTCGGCGTCGCCAACGCCTTCGTACCCGTCATCCTGGCCACTCTTCTGACAGACCTGTCCGGCGTCCACTGGCTGATGCTCATCCCGGCGGTAGTGCTCATCGCGATCAGTTCGACGTTCCTAGGGCTGTTCATCACGGTCTCGGTCAGCGAGGTTTTCGAAGCCCAGACTTTCTCGAACTTCTTCCGCTTCCCCATGATCTTCCTGTGCGGTTTGTTCTTTCCCGTCGAGCAACTGCCCGTCTGGCTGCGACCGCTGTCGTATGCACTGCCGCTGACCTATGGAGCTGACGTTCTGCACGCTTCGATCCACCAGCCAAGCCACCTGCCGCTGGTGCTGGACTTCGCTATGTTGGGGACGTTCTGCGCTGTGCTCTTTGCTGTCAGCCTGCGAAACATCCGTCGGAAATGGATCAGATGACCTGTGCGAAGCGATGAAGATCTTATGCTGGCGGTCAGAGACGGTGACCTGGACGCGTTCGAGCAGATTGTCCTGCGCCACCAGGCCGAGGCGTGGCGTGTGGCCTACCGCTTCACCGGAGACGCCGCCGAAGCGGAGGACCTGGCTCAGGAGGTCTTTCTAAGGGTTCTCAACGCGGCGCCCAGGTACCAGCCGACAGCAACCTTCTGTACGTTCCTATTTCGCATTCTCAACCGGCTGTGCATCGACCACGTCCGAAAGAAACGCCCGAGGGTTACGGACAACCTGCCGCCGCGAACCGACGATTCGCTCTCCCCGCCTCAGCAACTTGCCGACGCTGAGCGCGATACGCTGATCCAGGCCGCCCTGAATGCCTTGCCGCCGGATCACCGCATGGCGGTGGTCCTGCGGTACTTTGAGGGACTTAGCGGAGCCGAAATAGCCGACGCGATGGGCCGTAGCGTCAAGGCGGTTGAGCGCCTCTTGTCGCGGGCCAAGGCAGCTCTGGAGCCGCGTTTGAGGACCCTTCTTGGGGACTAACATTTTTCTTGAGGGGGATTTCACCGATTTGTTCGTTTGTTCAGGCAAGGAGATGAGCGATGCACTGTGAGGATGTGCTGAAACAACTGAAGGCATTTTCGTCCGGCCAGTTGCCGGCTGGTGTTCGCCAGGCGGTGCAGGTGCATTTGACAGAGTGTGGGGCCTGCCGAGCGGCCCTGGGGCGTATTGACCCCGTGGCTGCGTCGTTGGCCCGTGTGCAAACGCCTCCGGTTCCACTAGGTTTTGCGGCGCGGGTGATGGCGGTGGCCCAGCGGCGGAGGCAGGCGGAGCCCATCCCGACGTGGAACCTTCTACGCTGGTGGCGGCTCACGTCAGCCTCGATGCACTTGGCGGCTGCGGCGGTCCTCGCCGTCGGGTTGACCGCCGGATTGATGATGGGATGGACCGTGGTGCCGTCGGCGCGCCAGATGGCTTCAGCCACACAGAGTGACCCCCTTAGTACCTATCAGCTTGACGTTCTGAGCGAGGCACCCAATGGGTCGCTGGCCGGCAGCTATCTGACGCTCGTTGCAGCGACGAATGAGGGAGGACGCTGAACATGTGGAAGAAAATCGTTCCTTTACTGATCGTTTTCTCCGTGGCACTGAACCTTGCGTTTGTCGGCATCTGGGGAATGCAGGTGGCTGCGCCGCTCTTGGCCGCAGGCCGAACCCACGATGCCGAGGTCTGGTGCCCACTTCACCGCAAGCTCGGGGTGACATGGGAGCAGTGGCAACAGATCGAACCTCGCCTCGCTGAGTTCCGGCGCAAGTCGCAAGCTCTCTGTGCGGATATGAAGCGTATGCGAACAGAACTGATCGACGTGATTGCTGCAGAGCAGCCGGACGAACAGACCATCGTCGCCAAGCAGGATGAAATCCGCGCGGGCCAGCGCCAAATGCAGGGACTGGTCATCCAGCAACTCTTGGCCGAGAAGGAAGTCCTGACAGCTGAACAGCAAAAGAAGTTGTTCGACATGATTCGCGGACAGAGCGGATGTATGGGACCGCCTTTGATGCAGGGCGGTCTCGGAGAACCGAGTCACATGGCCGCCGGGAGTGGTCCAGCCGACGCGACACAAGACGACCGCTGAAAGGAAATCGAACAGCAATCCCGAGGCGGCTCGAAACGATCCTCAAGATGACATAGGAGAACCGTGAGGAAGATATACGCTCTTTTTGCCGTTGTTGCCCTTGGGGGCTGCGCGTTACCGCGCCCCGCCGATCGGTATCGACCGGCAGCCATACCGAAGCCGGAGGCGGCTACTGACGATGAAAGTGTGCATTCGGCCGCACCGCCGACAGGTCCGTTGACGTTGGCCGAGGCTATTCGTGTTGCCTTGGCCAACAATCCTGGATTGGCTGCTACCTTCTATGAGCTGGACGCCGCCCAAGCCCAGCGAGATGCAGTGGCGGGACAGCGCCTGCCCAGCCTGCGTGCGGTCGGAGGGTTCAGCCGCTACTTGGACGACCAACGGCTGGTGCCAGTCCGGGAAAACGGGGAGCTGGGCGTCTTCAGCCGGGACATCTTCGCCGGTGACTTGCTGGTGAGAATGCCGCTGTACACAGGCGGACGACTGACCCGTGAGATCAAGGCGGCGGACCTTCTGCGACAGGCGGCCGGACATTGGCTGGCCCGGAGCCGGCAGGAACTGGTTTTCAATGTGTCGAGCGTCTTTTACTCGATCCAGGCGCAAAGCAAGGTGATCGGGTCGCTCGATTTTTCGCAGAAAGCCCTGGAGGAACATCTCAAGCAGGTGGACGACCTGATCGCTGCCGGAAAGGCCGCCAGGGTGGACCGGCTTCGCACCGAGGTACGTCTGGCCGATCTTCGGCAGCGGCTGGTACAGGAGAGAAACATCTCGGAGATTCAGAGCCGCGTGCTGGCAAATCTCCTCGGGCTGGCCGACGAAGACCAGCCGGTCTCGCCAGCGGGGCAATTGGAGGCCGAGTTGTCACCTCCGCCGGTCGTGGAGGCAAGCCTGAGCGACACCTACCAGCAGCGTGAAGACTATCTGGCAGCGAGAGCGGCCCTGGAAGCGCAGAGCAAGGCGGTGGATGCCGCACGGGCCGGTCACTTGCCGACGGTGTCACTGGTGGGGTCCTATGGCGGTCGATGGGCGCCGGATACATCGGAACGACCACCGGGCACAAACACATCTGACGATGTGGGCGTGGTGGGTGTCACGGTAGACATCCACCTCTTCGAGGGCGGTCAGATCGATGCTCGCATCCGTCAGGAGCAGGCAAGGCTGTCCGTTGCCCGGCATCGTTTGTCGGAGTTGAAACTTCAGATTCGCCTGGATGTTGAGACCGCGATCCTGAACGCTCGCTCTGCAAATGAGAGAATTCAGGCGACCAAGACAGCTATCGCTTCGGCTGACGAGAGTCTGCGGATTGAACGCGAGAAATACGATGTCGGCAAAGGGTCGATTACGGACGTCTTGGACGCACAGTCGGCCCTGTTGGATTCGCAAACGAACTACTACCGGGCTATCGCGGACTACAACACGGCGCTGGCCCAGGTGCGCCTGGCTGTGGGATATCTGCTTCCGGGCTGGGTCAGGCTGATGGAAGAGGCGAGCTCTGCCGCAGAGGCGAGTCTGGCGATAAGATTAGCAGTCGCGTGTCGGGAGGTCCGGGTTGCAATGCGATGTTC
>CAZGRF010000263.1:0-5669 GCA_964527825.1 uncultured Pirellulales bacterium | reverse complement strand
CAGGGCGCCGAGATACACTCTGGCGGTGCCGATGTTGCCCTTGACCATGTTTATCAACGCCAGCCGCTGTAGAACCATCGGACGGTCGCCCAGCCCCTCCAGGCACTCGGTCAGGGCGTGCTCGGCGCCGTTGACGCATCCCACCTCCAAGTAGACGTCGATGCTTCCCCAGAAGGCCCTTTTCTCCTCTGTTCCCGTCAGAAACAGGTACTCCGGCCGTTGCGGCCAACGGAACATCTCGTTGCCGAGCCGGTCCGTATGGTACAAGGCCCTGTCCACGGCATGCATGACGAAGGGATCATCCGCGCGTGTCATGCCCGCAGCAATGACTTCGGGCCACATTCTGCGATACGCATAGTAGTCCACGGCAAACTGAGTCTTCAGGTCGCGGTCGATGGTTCCAAAACCTGTTGCTGCGCCGAGAGCGAGCAGAATCGTTGTCTGCACCAGCCATCTGAGCCTTGGCGCGCTCCTGTACCACGAGAAGATCTTGCTGAGTCTGGTGCGTTTCCTCCGCTGACGGTTTCTCGATCTGATATCGCCACGGCGGCATAGATGTCTCGCCCAGAGAATTCTCAGGATCCCGCTGACTGCCATCACGGCCGGCACGAGGAGGTAGAGTGCATAAACGAGGCTCACCGATCTGCTGCGGGCCTCGTAGTTGAGAAGCTTCCAGGAGATCGGGAGCAACTGTGAATAAGCATCGCCCGCGTAGAGGTCGAATCCGAGCACACCGACGGCGTAGGGCAAGACGGCTCCCAGGACCGCGTAACCCAGGCCAAACGCCCACCGCCGTGAAAGCAGTTCGTAAACCACGCAGATCGCCGCGAAGAGCAGGGACCCTCCACTGGCGGTGTAGTAATTCACGAAAGACAAGGCCAGGAAGGCGATCAGGTTGACCCACCACGCCTTCCCTTGGGCCACGCCCACGTAGATGCACGCGAACCCCAGTGTGGCCAGCAGCGCCATGATTGTCGGCATGTAGTACGTGTACCGGCCGTAAAGGACCAATAGCAGCAGCGGCGGGACGTAGCCGACGAACGCCAGTCTCTTCAGCCCCGAACCACGCAGCACGTACGCGGTACAGAGGCAGAGCATCCACGCCTGTACTGTAATCACGAACGCCCCCAGCCACGAGTAGTAGAACATCTGGGACAAGAAGGCTGACACGTATTCAACCGGCCCGCCGGGATACGACAGGTGCTCGATGAGAAACTGCCGGGTGCCGTAGAAGGAGGGGAAATTCGTGATCAGCCCGGCCCCGTGAAAGATGAAACGGGGTTCTACCACGAGCCACAAATAGACATAGTATGGGACAAAGAATGCCGCACCTTGGGTAATCCGGGCCGGCAGTCCCAGTGATCTGTCTACCTGTCTGCTATCCAACCATCCCATTCTGTGTTCCGCGCCTTGACCGATGCATTGCCTGAACCTGCCGCCGTGCGGCCGCGATGGGCAGGCTGTTGCCTTTGAAGCCCCCGTCGGACGCGTATTCACACTGTATCTTTCGGCTGTTTGACGACGTTGAATCAACTGTCCGTCCAAAAAAACCGGGCTCACGGCTGCTGCGCTACGGACAGGGGAAGGCAGTGACCGATGCAATCTGCCTGACTAACGCGCGGCGGCCAGGGCGTCAGGCAGGGTGAGGGTGCCTTCGTAGAGGCTGCGGCCGACAATGACGCCGGCGACGCCAATCGGTTTGAGCTTGCGGATGTCGGCGTTCCTACGGCCGGCGGCGGGGGGCCGGAAGGAGCGCCGGTAAGAATTTTTTCAAAGAATCTTGACTTTGTGCTTGCGGGTTTGATTTTAGGCAAATACTATTGTGGCAAATCAAATATGGAGGTTCGCTTATGAGTGCGTTAAAGAAACCGAAAGCGGGGAGGCGTAAGAAGACGGTAGCCGAGCTCACGGAGGCCGAATGGGAGATCATGCAGGTCGTCTGGGAGAGGGAGCCGTGTGCAGCCGGCGCCGTACAGGAGGCGCTGGCCGCCACCCGGGACTGGTGCTACGCCACGGTCAAGCTCACCATGGACCGCATGGTCGGCAAGGGTTTTCTGCAGATCGAGCGGATTCGCAACCTGCAACTGTTCCGTTCGTGCATCAGCGAGGTCGAGGCCCGGCGGGGCGAGCTCCGCAAGATGCTTGGGCGGGCCTTCGGCGGGGCGTTGACGCCCATGCTGAAGTTCCTCATCGAGCATGAGGGGCTCTCCAAGGACGAAGCGGCGGAGCTTCGCGAGTTTGCAGACAAGGCCGGGAAGGGCAAAGACTGACCCTGTGGATTCACATGAGTGGGAGGTCCACCAATGGTCGAGATTATGAACGAGTGTTTGGGCGGTTTGAACCATCTCGGCGGCGCATTCAGCCGCTATGCTGTCGGGGCATTTCTGCAATCGGCTCTGCTGGTCATGGTGCTGTTCGGCATGGACCTGCTGTTGCGCAAACGCGTGCGCGCGGTCGTTCGATATTGCATGTGGCTGCTCGTGCTGGTGAAGCTGATCTTGCCACCGACCCTTTCCCTGCCGACGGGGATTGGCTATTGGGCGCCGAGTCGAGTGCCGGTTGCGGCTCCGGTATCGGAGCGTCCCGTACCTACCATCGGATTTGAACGAGTGACGCGAGAGACTCCTCCTCGCCCGCAGCCGGCGGATGTGCTCGCCCCGGTCGAACCTGCGGCGGTCAATCCAGTGGTGTCGGATTCTGCCATCGCGCCTGTTCCTGCGAGTCTGACTCCCATCACCTGGCAGGCTATTCTTCTGTTGTTCTGGCTGGTGGGGATGCTCGCCTTCGTGGCACTGCTCGCTCAACGTGTCAGGTTCGTGCGCGGGCTGGTGGCGGCAAGCAAGCCGGCCGAGGGGCCATTGCTTGTTGCATTGGAGGCGTGTTGTCGACAAATGCGCCTTCGTGGGCGAGTCGGATTGCGAACGTCCGATGCGTTGCCCAGCCCCGCCGTCTGTGGCCTCTGGCGACCTACTATCCTGATGCCCGCCTCGGTCGTGGCGAAGCTCTCACCGGATGGACTCAAAGCGGCCCTGATTCATGAGCTGGCCCACATCAAGCGGGCCGACCTGTGGGTCAACGCCGTGCAGACGCTCCTGCAGGTGGTGCACTTTTACAATCCGTTCGTGTGGTTTGCCAACGCGATGATCAGCAGGACGTGCGAGGAAGCGGTGGACGAAACGGTCCTCGTGACACTCGGCGGGCAAGCCAGGGACTACAGCAACACGCTCATCAGCATCAGCGAGATGGCGTTCTGGAAAGCGGATTTCGGTCTGCGCTTGATCGGCGTGGCGGAATCGAGAAAAGCCTTGAAACGGAGGATCAGACACATGGTGACACGACCCGTACCCCAAAGTGCGAAAATCGGAGCCCTGGGCACCCTCGCCGTCCTCCTCATCGCGGCCCTTCTCCTGCCCATGGCCAGGGCCGAAAGATCGAACCAGCAGGCATCCGCTACCGGCCAGGAGACCACTGGCAGAGCCAACGAAACGGTCCCTGCCATGGCCGAGGGCGATGTGATTGTGGACCCGAACACCGGCGTCAAGTTTGTGTTGGCCAAGACGATCTCCGGAGCCGACAGTGGGATCAAGACGACCAGCGGGCTGATGCTGTCGCCCGATGCGCGATTCCTGATCTATTGGGGCTCTGTCATCCCGCTCAATGGAACGGAGACATTCCGCTACACGGAGCATGATAGTGATGTCCGCGAGGTGGCGGTCTCTCCCAACGGGCGCTACATCGCCCATGGATGGAATACGGTCTGGTTGCAGCCCGTTTCTCCGCAGACGCTGCGTCCGAACGGCCCTGCGAAGAAGCTACTGGACTTGGTAGGAGATGGTCACGGAACCCATGCGAACTGGTCAGAACCTTTGCGCTTACGCTGGACGCAGGACTCTCAGGTTGTCTTCTTCCGGACCTACGCGGACGGCCAGTTCCACCAGTACGCCTTCTCGGCGGCGACCGGTGATCCTGTCCCTTACCCGGACGCCGCCTCCACGGGGCTGCCCTCTCCCGATGGGAAGTGCATCGCCCTGACGGATATTATCGACGGGTTTTGGGTCAAGCCGATGGGCGACGGCGCCGCACGCGTGCTATGGGAGGAATCGGACCAAGGAGACGCTGCGTACCCGAAGTGTTGGTCCCGAGATGGGAAATGGCTGATCGGATTCCAACCGTTTGGCTCCTTGAAAGGCGCACGATTCGTGAGCTACCCTGAGGGCCAGGTGTACCCCATCTCCTTGCCGAAGGCCGTGGCGAAGGACAACAACGCAAATTGGGTGGGGGCATCTCCCGATAGAGAGACACTCTACTTCTATCAAACGGGATTCAAGGTCACGCACGGGGTCTGGGTCGCACCGGTGGACGGCATGGGCCTCAGCGATGTGAACGTTGGGGAAGGAGACTACCAATACCAATGGGCACCCGATGGGAAGGCCGTGTTTCACAAGAGATACATATGGTCACGCACGACGGGGTGGAAAACGGACTTATTTCTGGCCGCTCTTTCCGGAGAGAAACCGACTCAGTTCGCGCTCGATCCCGCTCCCACTACCGACGAAGTTTCCATATCTCCCGACGGCAAATGGTTGCTGTTCTTGTCGGCCGGAGAATCCGGCGGCAGGACGATGAGTTTCAAGTTGATGCCGCTGTCCATGGCTGACAATGGAATGGGCGGACCAGCCACGGTGGTATTCGGCGCCACACGCCTGGCGGCAGGAACCCGCGAGGCCTTCGTGTGGTCACCCGACAGCACGCGGGTGGCATTGACCTGCAGGGCGGACCCCGCGGACGAGCAAGACATCTGGGTCGTTTTCACGGATGGCAGAACGCCGGTCCGTCTGACCCGGACGGCAGCCATTGAGCAGCGCCTGACGTGGTCGCCCGATGGGAACATGCTTGCCTACATCTGCGATGATGCGGGCGCCGCGGAATTGAAGGTAATCCCAACCGCCGGTGGAAAAGGGGTGGTGCTCCGCCAATGGGCCGGCACGGAGGCGCCCTTATGGGGATGGTCACCGGACAGCCAGTCGCTGACCCTTGCAGAGGAAGGCATGCTGGTGCGACAGCTTTTGTCCGGCGGCAAGGCCGAGCCCATCGTCAACTTGAAGGAGTACGGAATTGAGAGCCTGATGTGGCTGGGTTGGAGCCCCGACGGCAGACGACTCGCCCTGGCTGGCTACCCGCGCAATGACAAAGGACTACTGGCTCCCGATGGACAACTTCTGTTTGCACGCCTGGAAGGAGGTCGCTGGCAGCAAACAGGGGCAACGGATCTGAGGGCAGCCAATTGGATCCGGAGGTATGCCTGGTCCCCGGACAGCACACGCGTGGCCTGTGAGTACGAGAGTTTTGTAGCTACAAACCCCGAGGGGCGGCTCTACGCGGTGGCCGTGGACGACATCGTGGAAAGAATCGAAGCAAGAGCCATTCCGCCCATCGGGCCCAAGCCGGCCGAACCGGCCACCGCAACAAAGCCGTCCGAATCCAAATCCACCCCACAACCGAAGCCCATCACCGGTCCTGTCTTCTCGGACAACTTTGACAATGGGCTGTCCAAGTACTGGGAGATTGTGCCTGGGAGTCCCGAGGCATCACCTCCGCCGGCCCACGCAATAGAGAATGGTCAGTTGATGCTCTCGAATTCCAGTGCCAAGCTGAGCCAGATAGACTGG
>CAZGRF010000262.1:0-5671 GCA_964527825.1 uncultured Pirellulales bacterium | reverse complement strand
TACGTCGAGGAAGACAAGGATTCCGTCGAAGAGGGCCACGTTCACAAAGGATAGGCCATGAGCACGATCTATTTCGATAACAACGCGACAACCAAGGTGGCCCGCGAGGTCTTCGAGGCGATGGAGCCGTATTTCTGCGATCTGTACGGCAACCCCTCGAGCATGCACACGTTCGGCGGGCGGGTGGGCGTCAAGATTCGCGAGGCGCGCGAGTGCGTGGCGGACCTGCTCGGTTGCGATCCGAGCGAGATCATCTTCACGAGTTGCGGCACGGAGAGTGACAGTGCCGCCGTTCTCGGTACGTTGGCCGCCATTCCCCACAAGCGCAAAGTCATCACGACCCGTGTCGAGCACCCGGCGGTCCTGACGGTCTGCCGCGACCTCGAGAATCGCGGCTACCACGTGGTCGAGCTGGGCGTCGACAAGCTGGGCCGGCTCGATCCGGACGAGTTGGAAAGCGAGCTCGATGACGATACGGCGCTGGTCACGATCATGTGGGCCAACAACGAAACCGGCGTGATCTTCCCCGTTGAGCAGATTGTCGAGATGGTGACAAGCCGGGGGATCGCCTTTCACACGGATGCCGTCCAGATCATCGGCAAGGTCCCGTTGAACCTGTCGCGAAGCCGCATCAACCTGCTCAGCCTCTCGGGCCACAAGCTCCACGCGCCCAAGGGCGTCGGCGCGCTCTACATCAAGAAGGGCACGCGCGTCGCGCCGTTTCTGCTCGGGGGACATCAGGAAGGCGGCCGTCGAGCCGGTACCGAGAACGTCCCCGGGATCATCGGCTTGGGCAAAGCCTGCGAGCTGGCCGCGATGAACATGAGCGACGAGAACACGCGCGTCAAGGCCCTGCGCGACAAGCTCGAGACGGCGATTCTGGAGCGCTGTCCCGACAGCCGCGTCAACGGCGACACCGAGCACCGGCTGCCCAACACGACGAACATCAGCTTCGAATACATCGAGGGCGAAGCGATCTTGCTCATGCTCGACCGCTTCGGCATTTGCGCCAGCAGCGGCTCGGCTTGCACCTCCGGATCGCTGGAGCCCTCGCACGTCCTGCGCGCGATGGGGGTACCGTTCACCGCCGCCCACGGCTCGATCCGCTTCAGCCTGAGCCGTTACAGCACGGAAGAGGAAGTCGACTTCACCATCGACAAGATGCCCCCCATCATCACCCGCCTCCGCGAGCTGTCGCCTTTCGTCGGTCAGGTGAAAACGTAGCTGGCCGACGCGCGGCTTCAATCACGGTTTGTCGGCGCGGGCCTCAGGTATCTGCGCACCTTGGCGATGGCGTAGATCGCGAGGACCAGCGGGATGTAGGATTTCAGCAGGAGCATCAGCGTGGCGGTCCCGTGCGTGAAGCAGATGACGACGGGCATGCCGACGATGGTCAATACGGCGACCGTGCGACCCCACGCTTCTATGGCGAGGGGCGACCAGCGGCGCGTTGTCTGCGCGGCCACCCATGCCGCGAGAATGCCTATGGCCGCTCCGGCGCAGACGTCGGAGGGATAGTGGGCCAAATCGACGACTCTCATTGCGCCGACTCCTCCGGCCGCGACGAGCGCCGCCACGGTCCAGGGCCAGGCCCAGACTGTGCCCAGCGCGGCCGCAACGGTGAAGGCCGCGGCGGTGTCGCCCGAAGGGAAAGACATGCCCCACAGCTCCGTGCTTTCTGCCGATGCGGCCGGCGGCGCCTGAGCAGCCGCTATCACTTGTCGCGGGCGGGGGCGGCCCACCAGCACCTTGAGCGAGTTGACCGGAACCATGACGATCAGCAGCGCCACCAGGGCCAGAAAGGGCAGCCGCCATCGGCCGGTGATTGCGACCCAGACCAGCAGCAGCCAGATCAGCAGCCAGGCCTTGCCGAGGAGTCGGAAGGCGTCGATCCACAGGTTCGACCACTGCACACGGCGCTGTGCCAGCCAATCGAACACAGGTTTGTCTAGCAGGAAATGCGCCAGCGGTGCCGCGAGGGCGCAGGCGACAAGGAGAATCCAAAATACCTGCGGCGGGACAGTCCGGTGTAGCAGCGGCCGGCTCGCTAAAGTCATGGCACAGACTCCTCTCGGCTCAGGGCCAGGATTTCCAGGGGGTTGCCCTTGGAGTAGTTCACTCCCTGCTTCGAGGCAATCTCGACCAACGGCAGTGTGCCGGACTGCTGCATTCGCTCGAGTATCTGCCTGGTGATGACCAGCACACCGGGCTTCTGTATGTTGGCCCACTGCGCAACTGCTCCGTCGTCAGCAAGCGCCTCGACGGACCGGTCGAGATAGAAGATGAGCGTTGGTTCCAGGAACCCGTAGGCTGCGACCGGAGTGTCTGGGTCGGTCTTGACTCTGATCTCACGAGCGATCACGGGCGATATCTTGAATGTCTCCGTGGCTGGCAAGACGCCGACGGACAGCGTTAGGAGAAAGACGATTGTGCCTGCCAGAGTGACACGAGCGCTGCGCTGCCAATGGTCGTGATAGTGAGGCTTGGCGATCAGGTATGCCGCTACGAGAAGCGTCATGCCTGCCACCGCTGCTGGTAGGCGCATTGAGGGCACGGGCAGAAACCCCGTCCACGGCGCTACCATCAGGCCCAGCGTGAGAAGAATGACTATTGCCCCGGCGAACCACAAGCCGCCTCGCAGCCAGTCCTTGATGAGCTTGCTCGTATTGTCTTCTCTGGCCTGGATGAGCGTTGCGGCCGTCAGCAGTGCCAACCCAGGCCAGATAAACAGAATGTAGTGGGGCAGCTTCGTGACGACCAGCGTCATGATGACGAACGTCGGCACGATCCAGCCGATCAGCAGGGGCCCAACATGACGGCGTTGCAGCCGTCGGCCGAGGCCGAACGAGATTGCGCCGGGGAGAAACAACACCCACGGGAAGAAACCTGCAATCACGATGGGTACGTAGAACAGCAGAAACACCAGGAAGTTGCCGCCGTGACCTTCGAGCGGTTGGGTCGCCCGCGCTACGACGTGATGCCCAAACGCCAGACGAAAGAACTCGCCGTTGGTGGCGTTGTTGGCCGGGATACCCCACGCGACGAAAAGCAGTACGCCGAGGATCAATGCGCCGACGAGGTAGAGCGCGTGCCGTCCAGGTGATGCGATGTTCTTGCGGTCCAGGACGAGCGTTGTCAGGATGGCCGTAGCAGGCAGCAGGCCGACGGGTCCCTTTGTCAGTAGCGCCAGGCCGAACGCGATGCCCATCAGCACGAGGTGACAGGCTCGCAGACGCGTCGTGATCGCGTGAACGAAGACCGCCATCGCCGCGACCATGCAGGCCAGTAGCGTACCGTCGGCGGTGGCGGCAGTCCCCTCGAAGAGCATCAGGGCCGTGGTGGCGAGAATCCCCATCGCCCACAGCCCGGTCTTGGCGTTCCAAAGCTGCTTGCCGACATAAAAGACCAGCAGGCAGGTCAGCGCGGTGCCGAGCGCGCTGGGCAGCCGGAATGCCAGCTCGGTCTGGCCCAGCAGCCGCACCGGGACCGACATCAGCCAGTAGATCAGGATGGGTTTGTCGGGCCTGAGCTTTCCGTTGAAGGTCGGATAGAGATAGTTGCCCGACTCGACCATCTCGACTGTCGCCCGCGCAAAACGCGGCTCGTCGCGGTCCCACAGTGTGGAGCGCGTCGTGACAAACACATAGCCGGCCAGGACCGCTACGGCGATGAGGATCGCCGCACGCCAGCCGGACCAGGCCGATTCGCGATTGTCTTGAACGTCCATGCCGTAGTGCACGGTATCCTTCTTCATGCCAAATGATCGGCAAGCCGCGCCTGCCGACACCCTCTACGTCAGGTTGTTAGCATAGGTGATGGCCGCGGTTTTGTCAGCCGGTTTCCCGCACCGATCCACAGAAATGCGTACGAACCAGGCGCGGAAAAGTGCAATCACGGCGCTTCCCACGGAAAATGGAAAAAATGCGAACCGCGAGTCGGTTGCAGGGCACATAATAGGTGGTATGGCTGAGAAAACGGAACAAGACTGTGTCGAACGAGCCAGACGGGGCGATGCGGCCGCCGTCGGCGAGCTTCATGGCCGCTACTGGCGAGCGGCCCGGGCGGCCGCCTACGGCGTTACGCACGACCTTGCTCTCGCGGAGGATGCCGCATCCGAGGCGTTCTGCGCCGCCCTTGAGAACCTGCACGACCTGCGCGATCCGTCGCGTTTCGGTCCGTGGCTGCGGACAATCGTCGTACGCGTCGCGCGACGACTTCAGCGAACCAAGCCCGTGCCCGATGAGGCTCGTAGGGGCGAATCATCATTCGCCCGCGCTCCGACGGCGCAAGCGGAACAGCGCGAGATGACGTTGATGATCCACGAGGCCGTGGGCAACCTTTCCGAGAAATCGCGTGAGGCGATTGGCTTGTTCTACTTCGAAGGCTACAGTGTGGAAGAGGCTGCCCGCTTTCTGGACGTTCCGCCTGGCACGCTCAAACGCCGCTTGCACGAGGGGCGTCGCCGACTGCGTGTGGCCGTCGGACTGATTTGCCAAGGAGACAAGCCCATGGACCCACAACGCGAGCAAGTCCTCCAGCGGTTGAAGAATCTGCTGGAAAACGATGGCGACGCACGCGAGTTTCAGGAGGCAGCGCGCCAGGCCCTGTCTCTGCGTCCACCGCCGGTGGAACTGATGGACGCGGTTCGCAGGCGGTGGTTGAGCAAGACCGCCTCTAAGCTCAAGCAGGACAAACGCAGAGAGCAGGCGTTTCGCACGCTCATGCAACGTTATCATGGGCCTTCGGAAAGGGCTCAGGACACAAACCATCCGATCGGGGCCGCGGCGCAGGCGATTCGGGCCGCATTGCCCGAGTTCCAGGAATACCGGCTTGATACGGCCCAGGTTGTGCAGAGCATGTTGGGCGAGGGCGAGTCGGTTCAGCTTCCGCCCGAGCTGGCACAAGGCCGTCCCGGATCATTCTTGAATGTCACCCGCGGGATGCTGATGCTCAGACCCGATGGTTCTATGCCGCCTATGCGAGAATTCCTCGCCATGAAGCTGCCGGCCAAGGCCGACGAGGAGAAAGCGAGCATGCGTCCCTGCATCAGTGATGTGCTCGATCTGTCCGTCAACCGGGCCGACGGCATCGAGCTGCGTGCCGTCGAAGAACTGCTGACACGCCTGGTCGCGACCGTTGTCCCCGGCGTGTCGAGCCGCATCGTCGGTTACGAATATCCGCACTATCGTTCAGCTCTGCTCCTCCAATTCGGGGACATTCTCCTGCCGGCGGCCTTTGGCGGTGTCTTGTACCCACGCCCCGAGATGCCTGCGGGCGTTGGCTCCGCTCGCGTCCGTCTCTACCTCGAATCCTGGGCCACCGCTCGGACCGGCGCGGTCTTCGAACCGGAGAACCTGACCTCTGTGATTGACCAGTTCCGCGAACACAAGTCTCAAGATGAGTCACCGGGTGGAAGCGGCGAGCGCGAGCTGGCCGATGGTTGAGCATCAGCGGTGGCCGCCTGGATGCGAAATGCCTTGCTTTTCGAGTCCTGGACCCATAGACTTCACGGCCGTATGGCACTCGCAATCGAAACCAACGGGTTGACACGTCGCTTCGGCGAGCTTCTGGCGGTGGACGGTCTGGATTTGCGGGTCGAGGCCGGGACATTTTACGGCTTTCTCGGTCCCAACGGCGCGGGCAAGTCCACCACGATCAAGATGCTCACGGG
>CAZGRF010000261.1:0-5676 GCA_964527825.1 uncultured Pirellulales bacterium | reverse complement strand
CTTCGTCCCTATCCCTACGGCCGATAGGTGATCTGCAACTGGGCGGCGTTCGCAGGATCACCGTCGTAGGACCACAACTTTCGGTTGGAGACAGCTTCGTTGTCAATGCCACAAATGATGACAATGCCGTTGTCGGCTTGCCATCCGGACCGATCAACCACCTCCTGGATGACTCCGCTGATGTCAGGGCTCTCGTACCACGTATTCGATTTCCACATGGCAGTGCCCAGATCCCAGGACCGTGAGGCGCTTGTTGTGGTGACATTGTTGACACGGTGGCTACTGTCGAACTCGCCGGCGTTGTCCGTCGCCTCGGCGCGGATGGAGATGGTGACCCGCGCCCCCAACCCGCTGGAGTAGGACCGAATCTTCAGCGTTGTCTTCAGGATATTGGCCCCCTGGGGGATGTTCACACTGCGGAATCGCATCCCGGCCACGTATTGGCCCACTTCGAGAGCCGGGTCGCTGAGCATCTGGACCGTGCTCCAGCGCAATGCATGCGCATCATCGGCACCCGCGGCCACTTGACACACCACGGTAACCTCATTCACCACCCGGATACTCACCGTTGCCGTGTTCGAAGTCCCGCCAAAGGGAGGGGTCCCGCCATCGTTGGCGCGGAACGTAAAGGAGTCTTCGCCAAGCCAGTCGGGATCGGGATGATAGACAACCTCATTGACACCGTCGGCAAGGGTCGTGGGAACATGACCGATCGGCGCTCCACCCTCGGTGCCCGCCAACTGCCCATGTTGAGGCAAGGAGACAACGGTGTAGGTCAGTTTTCCAGGCGGGTCTGGGAAACCATCATCTGCGGCCCCGAGCGAGACCGTCAAGGGAGAGTTCATCCCGGCAGTCACCGAGATATCCTGTGCGACCGGGGGCCCGGCTTGCACGGAACTGAGTTCGAACGTCCCGTATCCGGAAACCCGTTTGACCACGAGCAGAACCGTCATGTCCTGGTCGGACACGTAACTGACAGATTCCTCGCCACCTGTTTGGGCTTTCGTGCTCGACGCAAGGACGGTGGGAGTGCCCATGTCACTCGGCGTGGTGCTGTAGAGGTACAGATCGAAATCCCCGTGGGATGGATTCTGCAGCGACAGGGTGACGTCGCATCCGGCCGTCAGCGGCATGTTTCGCGCCCAGACACGCCGATCACCCGCTTCCTTTCCCAACTCTTCGCCGACCGACGACCCTGCAAAGTAGGTCGAGCTAACGGCTTCTACTGCGGCATCGGCATTGACAAGGCCATAGCCCTCATAGCAGTCCTTGCCCGACGGAAAACCGTCCGGACCGGCAGAGGACCGCTGCAGGGTAGGATTCAGGGATCTGGACTCTCGGTTGGCGTTGGTCTCGGAAGCGGTTGCACAGAGAACCATCTTCACGAACCGAGGATGGCGGTCGGAACTGAAATCCCATTCCACGCCTCCACGTTCCATAGCCTCGATCACCAGCGCAGCGCAGCCGGCCGCAAACGGGCTGGAAAACGACGTGCCGATACTGTTGGCGTAGTCGTTGGGCTCCCTGTCGGGGCCGGCCGAGCCATCACACGAACCACTGTCTACGGACATCACAGCCGAGTACAACTCCGAGCCACCGGGGGCGATCAGATCCGGCTTGAAGTCTTCTCCGGCGTATGAGTCGGGGCTGGCAAACCCGCATGTGGAGTACCCCGTCAGGGTGTTATTGTCATTCGAGGCGCCGACGGTGATTGCCAGCCCCGTCCTGGCCGGGTCAGCCATCATGCGTTCCGCTTCGGAGTCCGCCTCGGCACTGTTACCCGCGGCTGCCACAACAACGACGCCGCTCTTGACGGCGGAAGTGACCTTGTCGCGGAGCGAGAGGCTTTTCATGGGCAGCCCGTCATCATCGCCAAGCCCTCCACTGATATTGATGATCTTGATGTTCTTTTCCCTGCGATGCAGGACGAGATCATCGAACGCCGCGGCGAGGCTGTTCTCAAACTCGCTACTACTGTCGTAAGAGAGCGCCACCGCAGCCCATTTGCAGTCCGGCGCCACACCTCTGAACGTGTTGAATCCATCGCCAACCGCAGGGTATTTGGATATCGAGTTGACGATTACGACGCTGTCCAGAGGCGTGCCGCCAAAGGGTTCAATCAGCATGGTGGCATAACAGGCGCTATCGGAGGTATAAAACGCATTGGTCAGTGACAGCGGAGACGTCCCCCAGGCAAACTCGTTGACGAAATCATAGTCGTATACGACCGCTCCCTTCGCCCAGTAGACATGATCCAACCACGCAGATTCGCCATCCCAATAAGCCACCGACGTCAGGTTGACGAAGCGGGGGCGTATGGTGATAGGGTCGGTCATGTGCCACCAAAAGGAGAATTCGTCGGCCTGTGTGTATTTCAGGACCACATCCTCGGCCCCTGCCGCCTCACCGGTCCCAACGGCGACGCCCGCCACTTGACTGCCGTGGCCGAGAGTGTCGACTGGGTACGGCTCATTGGCGCTGCTCAGGTCGTTCCAATACACACATCGCCCTGTAAGGTCACAGTGACGCCCGTCAACGCCGCTGTCGATGAACGCAATGGTCGTGTTGGGGTCGCCGCCAAACCCGCTGACGCTACCTGCGAAGCCCGGTTTCCAGACGGGGCGGACACGGCCGGATTGAGAGGCCAAGTCCATATAGAACTGGATCTTCGGTATCCCGGTCACATGGACAAGGGTCGGCCCCATGACCGACGGCAACAGCCGGACGTCATCTGCGGCGATGCGGCCGTTCCAGCCATAGGAGACCGCTTGGTACATGTAGGCGATCTGGCCGCCCAAAGCCAGGAAGGTATCGATATGTTCCTGCGCAACGGGTTCGCAGAAGATCAACTCGACGCCGATCGTATCCCGTCGCGCATCTGCTGAGGCGCTGCGGAGCTTGCCTGCCGCCGATCTGTCGAGGCGACGTTCCAGTTCGTCATCGATACGGTCGCCGTCCACGTCACTGAGGTAGCTTCCGCTGATGACGGGCGCCACTTCTGGTTTGGGAGGCGGCGTCCGGAGACTTGCGGCCGTTCCGCCGGATGCAACCGATGCTTGCACCCACAGTATCAAGCACACACCCGCCAGAAAGGCACCGCGACCGAACCAGCCGAACGCGAATGAGGATTTCTTCAGTGAACCACTCCTGCGCAACGTGTGACGTGAACCAGCCGCACTCATTTTTCTCTCCTCCCGCAAGAAATGAACTTAGTGTGTACCCGTTGGGCCTCGCGCCGCGACATTCTCCGACACAGAAGCCGTGTGAAAAGCCCTGCGAAGCTGCTCCTCGCTCCGGACACCATTATGATAGTCAGGCACGCACAATCCGTACTCGACGCGACCTCACCTATGATTATGCGCCTCGGGGCGACATCAAGTCAACGAAAATCCTGTTTTCTCCCATGCATTCTCCTTTAAGGCAGGAATATCCGGCTTCTCGCGACTTGCGGAGAGGCTGAGCGGCCTCGCACTCCCGCGTCGCAGGAGAGCACGCCCATGGTGGCATGCGCTTCGGATGAGACGGGAGGAAGCCGGACGAAGGCCCGCTACGTCAGCTACAGGCGGCAGACTCGCGAATGGCAGTCTCTCTGTCAGGAAAGAAGGTGAAAATCCTGTCGAGATTGGTGATCCGAAAGACCCGCTGCAACTGGCTACTCAGGGCGCAGACGACAACCTGCCCTCCCCGTTCTCGCAGCCAGGCGCGGACCTCCAGCAGCAGCCCCAAGACTTGAGAGGAGAAGAACCCGACGCCCGAGAAGTCAAACACCATCTCCTTGGGCCGGTTCTTCTCGACGTACTCTCTGATCTGGGTCGAGGCATTCCTTATCTCATCGACGTTACTGACGCAAGTGCTTCTGAATGAAGCAATTGCGACATTCCCCGCGGCGACAATATCCATGCTTGCCTTGGTATCCATGGTCCTATGACTCCCGGCCAACCGCCAACGACCAACATTATCTCACATTACCGATGCTCGGTCGAGAGTCTTGTTCGCTCCGATACTGCAAGTGTTGTGTCGGCTCGTACTGGTCATCACGAGTTCATGGATAGACCATAGAAGCCCAAGCTGTCACCGACGTTCTCCAGAAAATGCGTCACGGCAACCAGAGCGGACCGGTCACTGAATCCGTCCCCGGTTCCCTGCTTACGACACGGAGTCACACGCCTGTGTCATGGCTTCATGACGCGGCTGCCAATGCGGATCTCGATCAGGTCAAGGACTGAGGGACACGTCGCGCTCCACGCTGATCTCGTACCTCCAACAAGAGTCCGGCAGAAGCCGATAGCAGCGGAGCCAGTTGGAAGAGAATGTGGCCAGGTCCGAAGCACCCACTGTGCCGTTTCCGTCGAAGTCGCTCGCTGCAGGCCCAAGGCCCAACGCCGGGACTATGGCTTCCGCAATGACGTCATCTGCCGATAGGGCGTAGTCATATATGCGAACATCGTCCAACAGGCCCCGCCAGAAGCTGCCAGCCGTCAGACTCGCGCCCGCGCCAATGCGCAAGCCTTGCTCGGAACCTGCCAAATCAGCCTGGGTATCGCGAGCAACCTCAATGCCGTCAACGTACAACACCCTGTCAGGCGGGTCCCATACCAAACCCACATGGTGCCATCGTTCGTCCGCCACCGCCGTCTGCGAACGCAATTGGCTGCCGCTCCTGCCGGAGTACTTGAGTTCGGTCATCAACGAGCCGTCGGTGGGATGCGTACCCAGCCAATCGGCACCGCCGGCCTGCGACATCACTACTTGGCCCGGCAGGCCACCCTTGACCCATAGGAAGGCGCCGAATGGTCCCTGCGCGGGATTCAGGACGAAATCGGTGAGAACGTAGTCATTGGCTCCGTTCAACATCAAGGCGCCTGCATCCACGCCGCCCGCTGGTTGCCAAACGGGATTGCCATTCAACGCCCCGTGATGAGGACCAGCACTGTCGTAGGCCACCCGACCATCTACCTCGTCCAACTGCCAGTGAGCGACGAGGCTCGGCGTAGCCGCTTCGCTGTCGATCCGCATCGGTGACAGGTAAGCACCGTCGATGACGGCTCGGGTAGGACAGTCGGGTCCCTGCCAAGCCACGGCTACACCGTCACTACCTACACCTTCTTTGTGCAGCGCTAGGGTGCACCCGGCGGATGAAAAACAGCGAGGCTGTAGACATTATTGGTGTCATCAAATTCAGGAACGCTGCCCGTAGAGTCCGCCACGGCGAATACCTGCGCTTGTTGGCCGGGGCCCAAACGACCATCGGTATCCCATATGAAGGTAACCTCATGCGCTCCGTCAGCGATAAGCGATTCGATCGTACTTGTGCCGATTTCCTCACCGTCGGCTGCTCCAAGCCGCCAAGAGACATCAAACGCACCCGCCGGGATAACGCCTGTGTTCACAACCCTCGCGGTCAACGCCATGGTGGTGCTGGAGACTTCGGTGCTCCAGCAAGTCTCAATGGCCAGGTCCGGCAACACTGTGCGCACCAAGAGCTCGTTATTCGAGCGGTCCCTGTCCTCGACAGCCAAAAACGGATCAACGACAACGAAGATTTCGTGGGAGCTTTTGTTCAAAGGCACGTTCCAGGAGACGGATACATTCTCCTTGCCGCCCGCAATCAAAGTCCCGGAAATGACCTGTCTATCCCCGATGGCGACTCCCCCATTGGAAGGATCGCCGTCGTAG
>CAZGRF010000260.1:1599-5711 GCA_964527825.1 uncultured Pirellulales bacterium | reverse complement strand
GATCAAGAATGCGGACACCTTCGAGATCGTCGCGACCAACAAGCTCGACGACACCTTCGACGCCACTCCGGCTATCGTCGGCGACGAACTCTACCTGCGCGGCGACAAGAACTTCTACTGCATTGCCAAGCAGTAGCGTCGGAGCTTGACACGCACACACACGGGCCATCCCTCGCGATGGCCCGTTCCTTTTTTCCAGAGACCCGCCGGCAAAAAACACGAAGCACGCGTTCGTGAAGCGACGAAAGCCGCGCGTCGTGCTTCACCAGCCGGTTACCTTTGGCGTTTCCCCAAACCCTGCCCATCCGGCCCGGCGGGGCTGCCTTGGCAAGCACCCGGCGGACCCATCCTTGAACGATGACCGGGCAGTGTGCTATGCCGATCGCTGTGGTTTCTGTTGTTAAGAAGATACTTCACGGTATTATATGCGATATTGACAGTAAAGGCGTATGATCACTTGTTGGGCAGTAGATGCTGATGGAAGACAGGATCATCACAGTGCCAGAGCTCTCGATACGGGTCGTCACCGGTGACTCCTGTTATCACGGCGAGAATGGTTTCTCAGCTATCTATTCCGAAGTCACACCAGACAATGCCGCTCTACAGCGTCAACTCGCAACCGCCCAGAAGGACCAACTGATTGTGACGTTGCGTTGCGCGATGCTCGATGTAACGGGACGCATCACGAACTGCAGAACCGAGGGTAAAGGGAAGACATTCGTGCTCTCGGTTGAGGATATGGTCTATCGAAAGCCGCGAGAGCCCAGCAGCGGCATCCAGGCGGACGCTCGTACCTCGCGCCGCTGATGCCGGGCGTTGGCAGACCTGAATACTCGGCGTTTCGCGGGGGTCTCGGGGGGCGCGCATCATGCTGAACTCATACCCCCCTAATCTTGCGGCTCGGGGCGAGCGTTTAGAACCATTTCTTCTTGCGGAAGTAGATCAGCATGCCGATGGCCATCAGCAGCATGACGCACCAGACGGCGGCGTAGCCGTAGCGCCACTTCAACTCGGGCATGTGCTCGAAGTTCATGCCGTATATGCCGACCACAAAGGTCAATGGTATGAACAGGGTGGCGATGATCGTCAGGACTTTCATCACGGCATTCATCCGGTTGCTCAAGCTCGATAGATAGATATCCAGCATGCCGGAGACCATATCGCGGAAGCTCTCGATGGCGTCGATGATCTGGATGGTGTGGTCATAAACGTCCCGGAGATAGACGCTGGTGGTTTCGGCCAACAGCGGCGACTCACTGCGCTGCAAGCCGCTGATGAGTTCGCGCAGAGGCCAGACAGATCGACGCAACTCGATCATCTCTCGTTTGAGGGTGTGTATTTGGTGCAGCGTCTTCTCATCGGGGTCTGAGATCAGCTCTTCCTCCAGGGCCTCGATCTTCTCGCCTGTCTTCTCCAGGATTCCGAAATAGCTGTCCACGATGGCGTCGGCGAGGCTATAGGCAAGGTAGTCGGCCCCCGCTTTGCGGATGCGGCCCTTGGCATTTCGGATTCGGTCTCTTATCTGGTCGAAAACATCGCCCACGCGTTCCTGGAATGAGATGACGAAGTTGGGGCCAAAGACAAGGCTGACCTGCTCGGTATCGACCGTATGGCTCTCATCGGAATAGCTGAGCATCCTCACAACGACGAAGATGTGCTTGTCGTAGTCTTCAAACTTGGGGCGCTGTCCGATACTGAGAATATCTTCGAGAATCAGGGGGTGCAGGTCGAAGGCCTTGCCGATCTTCTCAATGATGGTAACGTCGTGGAGGCCGTCGATATTGATCCACGTGACGGTGGGTGTCGCTTTGAAAGGGAAGCATTCTTCGACCGTCGCGACTTGCTTCTCTTCGAAAACCTGCTCATCATAATCGATAACCGTCATCTTGACCGATTCGACCTTCTTCTGGCCGGTGTGAACCAGCGTGCCCGGCGGCAACCCGGCTTTCTTCGAGCGTTTCATCACCCATTTGGCGTTTGGCTTCTTCCGCGCCGTCATGTGCCGGTCTCCCTTTCGAATACGACCTCCGCGGCTCATGCCTTGGCCTCCTTCTTCCTTTTGAGGAAGTTGGCGGCGACCAGCATACCGGTCAAGAGCCCCAGCAGAAACGTCAATATTAGCAACAAAGCTCGCGACATCTTCACGGTCAAGAAAAGGATTCGCGTCTCAACCGTTTCGGTGTTTTGCAGGAAGATGATCACGGCCAGGATCGCAACCACGCCCAGGACAACCAGCTTGATCTTATCTTTCTTCTCGATCTTCATTAGCGATCTCCCTTTTCGGCGGTAGAAGGTAGGTTCCGATTCTTCACTCTCAATTCGTAAGCAAGATCTCTGAGCACAACCCAAGGAAAGCTTAGCATCCGGCGCATCCCACGGATGGATGGCAGATGGCGCATCTGATTGGCTACCTCGGCGGACAACTCACTCACGACAACTGCCTCTTCGACCTCACCGACCTCCTTGACCATAGCCAAGCGATGCAAGGAGTATACACCGATGATGAACGCCAAGGCAAAGGAGAAGTCCCATCATGGCAGATTCAGGGCCGGCAGACCGCATAGACACGGGCCTATGACCGGCTGGTTTTCGTGCGCTTCTCGGGACGGCTCGCGCGCTCGTCCAACTCCGCGCGGAATCGAGGCAGAGCCTGAGGGTAATTCTTCTGCACGAACTCCACGAGCTTCTCTCTGACCTGGCAGCGGAGGTTCCACGCCAGCGAGGCATCAGGGGCGCTCATCAGGGCGCGAAGCTCGACAGTCCGCTCGGACGTATTGGTCACCTGCAGCCCGCAGACCTTGCGGTCCCACTCCTCGGAGCCTTCGAGAATCCGCTGCAGCTCGGTTCGGATGGCGTCGACCGGCACCGTGTAGTCCACGTAGAGGAATACCGTGCCCAGGATGTCGGCCGAAATGCGGGTCCAATTCTGGAAGGGCTTCTCGATAAAGTACGTAATGGGTATGACCAGGCGCCTCAGGTCCCAGATTCTCACCACGACGTAGGTCAGGGTGATCTCTTCGATGCGCCCCCATTCACCTTCAACGATAACGACGTCATCCATGCGGATGGGCTGCGTGAAGGCAATCTGCAGTCCGGCGATGAAGGTCCCGATGGTCTTCTGGGCGGCCAGGCCAACCACGATGCCGACGATGCCCGCCGAGGCGAGAATGGCGGTGCCAAGCTGCCTAATCCGAGGAAACGTCATCAGGATGGAGGCCAGGGCAATGATAACGATGACGATGATGATGATCCGGCGCAGGACGTTCAGTTGGGTATGGATCTTTCGCGCCCGCAGGTTGTCTTTGACATCGACCTTGAAGCGAAGAAAGACGGCGTCGGTGAGGACGTAAGTAGCCTTGATGAGCAACCATGCGACCAGGCCGACGAGGACCAGTCCGAAGATGTGTTTGATGAAAGCGCTGATCCCTATGGGGATATCGAGAATGTCAACGCACATTCGAACCGCGACCGCCACCATCAGCCATCGGACGGGCCGCTGGAAATGCTTGACCAACAATTCGTCGATGGGAGAAGCACTGCGCCGAGCGAAGCGACCACCGACCTTGACAAGAATGTAGTGGCAGACGAGCGCGACAACCACGGCGACGGCCGCAACACCCAGAAACAGCGCCCAGGTCTGCCAGCCGGCATTTTGCAGCACACTGTAGAACGGCTCCGTACTTCTCGTGCCTAGGTTCGGATCCTGTGCCATCCCTAGCATGTCACTGCCCTCCATGAAAAGGCGTTCACACTGCACGTCCATTGCTATGCTATGGATGCATCCTGGACATGCAAGAGGAATCTGAATGTTTTGCCCAGCGGGACCACGGGCGTCTGAAAGGCCGAAATCTCGCTGGAATTCGCGTCCCATCAGGCTTAGAATACCTCCGACTGAATTCAAGACATTGTCATGCTGCGCAGGATCGAAAGAGATGTTTTCTCCGCGTTCATTGCTTCTGACAATAGGGGTCGTCGCCATCGCGGCCGGCGGCCAGCCACCGAGCTCGTTGCCTCCCACGATCATAGGGCAAGAGCAACTGAGGGCCATCCGGACCTCGCTGGCCGGCGAATGGACCTGCGAGGTCGGCCAAGCCAAGGAAACGCTCACATTC
>CAZGRF010000260.1:0-1499 GCA_964527825.1 uncultured Pirellulales bacterium | reverse complement strand
CTGCTGGCCATCGGATACATTCTGACCGAGCTGGGCGTCAACTACACGATGTACTTCGCGTCGCTGTCGGTGGTGGGCCTGGCCATCGGCTTTGGCTCACAGGGCCTGGTGCAGGACATGGTGACGGGGTTCTTCATCGTCTTCGAGGAGCAGTTCAACGTGGGGGACATGGTGGAGATCCCGCCGCACACGGGGATCGTGGAAGAGCTGGGCCTGCGTATGACCCGGCTGAGAAACTACCTAGGCCAGAGTGTTGTGATCCCCAATCGCAACATCGCCGTGGTGGGTAACTATCTGCGCGGCGCCCAGCAGGTCTACCTTGATGTGGCCTTGGCCACTGCGACGGACACCAAGAAGGCGAAAGACTCACTGAGACAAATCGCCGAGCAGGTCGCGGGACAGTTCCAGGACATTATCCTCTCAGAACCGAAGAGCCTTGACGACGTCGCCTTGTCGGCGGAAGAGCGTTTTCTTCGCTTGCACCTGACGATCTGGCCGCAACAACAGTGGGTCATCGACCAGGAACTGGTGCCGCGGATTCGAACCATGATGAAGTCGGAAGGCTTCGAGGTCCCCAACGACAAGATTGTGGTCTTCTATCATCCGAGAGAGACCCGCTCCGTATCACGACGCAAACGCCGCGATCGCACGCGCGGATAGGCCCCTCTCAGTAGCTCTCGTTCGGATCAACGATGGGCACCTCGTCTTCGCCGCCTTCGATCGGCTGCTCCATGCCTGTCGGCATCTCGACCATGCCCTTTTGCAGCATGTCGATGATCCCCTGCTGTTCCTTGATCGTAGCCTCCTGCTGCTCGACCAAGGCCTTCAACTCATCGACCTGCTGTTGCAGCGAAGCGGCCGTATTGGCCTGGCCGCTGGCGCGCGTGCTCAGATCGGCAGCTATCTGCTGGGCCCTCTGGGCCACCCCAGAAGCCTTGTCTCTCTCGTTAGTGAGCTGGTTGACCTTTCTCTGGAGCTCATCGCGACTCTGCCGGACGATATTCAGCTCGTTCTTCGTGTCGTCGATTTCCTGCACGGCCTTAGCCAGACGCACCTCGAGCTTCGTCACCGTCGCCTTGGCCAACCGTGCTTCCACTCGAGCCTTCTCCAACTCGCGGCCTTTGCAGCCGGCCACAGTTGCCAAACCAACCATCACGACCAAGCCCAAGCCCGGAGCGGGTATCCTCAACACACATGTTCTCATTGTCGCTCTCCCACAGGAGCCGATTCGAACAGCCTGCTCCACTGCCTACGAGTTCTCTTTTCCCACGCACGTTTGTGGTAGGCATAACTGGCAATCAGCGGCAGAACCGATGTCGCCTCCGCATAAACCATCTGCTCACGGCCCGTATCGACCTTGCCCCACGATGAGGCCTCCTTGAGCGTCGAGCTGGAACAGGCACCGTCGCGGACGTCCGCCACCGTGATCTGCACGGCGTACTTGTGCATGTCCACCTCGTGACCCAGCACCTCGGCGCAGACTACCGTGTCCTGGGCGA
>CAZGRF010000259.1:0-5726 GCA_964527825.1 uncultured Pirellulales bacterium | reverse complement strand
TCGAAGCAGCCCTGCCTCCGCAGGGCCAAGCTTGTCCCCGCGCAGGCGGGGAAAGCCCGAGGCCCGAAACAAGCTCGAATGACCGAGATTTGAATGACAGAAATGCTGCTGCGAGCTGACAGCCCCATGTGGAACTGCGCACAGGGCAGGTTCTCAGCCTATGCGGCTATTCGAGGAAGATGCGCTCCGACTCCTCGCAACTGCTACAATTGCCGGTAGGCATCCCGTCGGTGACGGACGTACTGAATGATGATCTCTCGACGGTCCTGATCGACGCTGTATATCATGCGGTAATCGCCAACGCGGACCCGATACAGGCGCTCCGCGCCCGTCAGCTTTCGCGATCCTCGGGGGAAGGGGTCCTCTCGCAACTGTTCGGCATGATCGAGAACGCGCAGAACGACCGATTACGGCAGTCCGCGCAGGTCCTTCTCGACGGACGGCTTGAAGACGACTTTATACGAGGCCATTCTTCTTCAGTCTGCGCTTCATCTCGGCAAGGTCGATCGGCTGCTCGTCTCGGCGTTCGGCCACGACCGCCAGGTCATGCACGTCCTCCATCAACTCGCGGTAGCGCTCCAACGAGAGAATAACAGCGGTTTTCTTACCGTCGGTGTCAACGACATATCGCTCTTGAGCGCCCATAGCCTGCGTGCTCCTAAAAGTAGATGGTTACCTCGCTTGCAGTATACCACTCATCGACGCCCACGTCCATCCCGAATCCGACGTAGCCCAGGCGGAGCCCGATGCTTTTCGCGTCTTGGTTCAGGCCGCCAAAGAGGGCCGTGTCGCCTTTGCTCCGAATTCGCGCGAAGCTCTCGCCGTCACCGAGGCGCTCGAAAATGACGCCGGAAAGCTCTTTCTCCGACCGGCTGAGCCTCCTGCGCGCACTGACCCGCTCGCTCTCCGCCAGACGTCTCTCGATAATCTCCTGCTTACGCGTCTGTACGGCGAAGTAGGTCTGGGCGAACGCGATCTGTTCCTTGGCCGGGTCCCCATTCTGGGCGATCAGATAACAGGCATATCGCGTCAAGGCGATATCCTCGATCTCTCGCTTGGCTCCGGACCCCAGGTCGACCATTTTCCTGATGCTAAGAAAATGGTCCTTCGGATCGTAACCAGAGTTTTCACAAGCCGTTATAGCTTTGTCGACGACCCTGGCGAAATTCTCCCACTTCGCGTAACCCAAGACCACCTGCAGGTCTCGAGCACACCAGAACTCGGCCTCCGCTCCTGGGAGTTTCTGCACCATAGCCTCAAAGCTCGCATGAAGCTTCGCCACGATTTCTTTGTCCATCGTTCGCCTTCCTGTGTACCGAATGCTCGCATCATGAATTCACGCCATGTCTCGCCGATCCTCCGCCCGCAAACGTTTAGCGGCTGCTGAAGAATACCGCACGCTGTTGATATCTGCAAGTGATCAAGTCGGCGAGATACAATCGCATGCCCCTGCCCGCCTGATCCAGTTGAATCGCGGCACGCTGGAGATCGAAAGCCAGCCCACCCACGGTACTACCGTCACCCTCACCCTGCCGCAAGAGTAAGCCCACCGAAGGCGTGGGACAACGCGCCCACCACAAAGAGAGTGATTGCGAGACGCGAAGCTTGAATACACGAGCGGCATCTTTTCCCTTTTCAAACGACTGCTCCTTGGCGATACTGCTAGCGCTTGGAGGCATGGAGACTCGGTTGGCGACAGTCCCATGACACGTTGTGTCCTGCCTGTTCAGAGGAATCAATGTGCCTGGGAGGGCGCGACTGCCTTTGGCGAACAATGTGATGGTCTACGGATAACTTGGGAGGCCGTGCAGTCGTTGAATGGTTCATTACGGAGGCGTGCAAGTGACCTACAACACACAACGCGCTATTCAGTTGCTTCGCGTCGGCACCGGGTTGCCAGATGCCCGGTTTCGTGAAAACCAGGAGGACGCCATCCGCCATATCGTGGAAGGCCGAGGTCGGTTGCTAGTGGTGCAGAAGACAGGCTGGGGCAAGAGCTTCGTCTATTTCATCGCCACCAAGCTCCTCCGCGAAGGGGGTGGCGGTCCAACGTTGCTCGTATCCCCTTTGTTGGCTCTGATGCGTAACCAGATCGCAGCAGCGGAACGTATGGGCGTGGGGGCAGAAACGATCAATTCCGACAACCAAGACGAGTGGGCAAGCATTGAAGAGAAGATGCAGCGGAACGAAGTCGACATACTCCTGATTTCCCCCGAACGCCTTGCCAACGAGCGTTTTCGCACAGAGGTTCTCGCCAGCATCGCTGATCGTATCGCGCTGCTGGTGATTGATGAAGCACACTGTATCTCGGACTGGGGGCATGACTTCCGTCCACACTACCGGCTCATTGAGCGTATCGCTCGTACACTCCCAGCAAACCTCAGACTACTGGCAACAACAGCGACGGCAAATAACCGGGTCATGACCGACCTGGAAAAGGTCTTGGGTCCCAACCTGACCTTATCGCGGGGCGACCTGAACCGACCCTCGCTGCGACTACAGACAATCCGGCTGGCCAGCCAGGCTGAGCGATTAGCGTGGTTGGCCGAACACGTAGCCGCGCTGCGCGGCCACGGAGTCATCTATACGTTGACCGTCCGGGATGCGGAGCAAGTTGCACAGTGGCTTCGTTCGCGCGGTTTGAATGTTGAACCTTACACTGGCGAAACAGGAGAGCGTCGTTCGGAACTCGAAGAGGCGCTGCTCCAGAATCGCGTAAAGGCGCTGGTAGCAACGACTGCGCTAGGCATGGGCTTCGACAAACCTGATCTTGCTTTCGTCATCCACTACCAGGCGCCGGGTTCCGTGGTCGCCTATTATCAGCAGGTCGGACGCGCCGGGCGCGCGTTGGATGCGGCGTATGGTGTGCTGCTCAGCGGCGAAGAGGAAACGGCTATCACGAATTATTTCATCAGGACGGCGTTCCCGACAAAAGACGAGGTTCAGCAGGTACTTGATGCGTTGCGGTCGGCCCGGGGGGGTCTTTCCGTACCGGCGTTGATGGGCTGTGTGAATCTCAGTATGGGCCGGATCCAGAAGACAATAGATCTTCTATCACTGGAGTCTCCAGCGCCGATTGCCAAACAGGGGCGGAAGTGGCAATTGACGGCGGCCGCTCTGGGCGAGGAGTTCTGGGAACGAGCGGAGCGCCTTACCGCCTTGCGCCGTAAGGAACAACTTCAGATGCAGGATTATGTCAGCCTGACATCGGGGCACATGGAGTTTCTGATACGCGCACTGGATGGCGAGCCGTGCATGATCCGCCCGCCTGCGCTGCCCCTGTTGCCGACAGCGGCTGACCCGTTTGTGGTGCGAGAAGCCGTGGCATTTCTTCGCCGAACCAGTCTGGCAATTGAACCACGCGAGAAATGGCCGCCCGGAGGATTGGCACAGTTCCAGGTCAAGGGAAGCATTCCCGCAAACCTGCGCGCGCAGCCCGGAAAGGCACTCTGTGTCTGGGGCGATGCGGGATGGGGTGATCTCGTTCGACGGGGGAAATATCACGACAGGCGTTTTGCGGATCAACTGGTCAGAGCCTGTGAAACCCTTATAAGGGAGTGGAATCCGCAACCAGCCCCAACATGGGTAACGTGTATCCCTTCGCAACGGCATCCGGACCTCATGTCAGACTTCGCCCGGCGTCTGGCCTCGGTCCTGGACCTGCCCTTTCATTTGGTGTTGGCGAAGACGGACGACCGGCCCGAGCAAAAAGATATGGCCAACAGCACGCAGCAAGCGCGCAACATTGATGGGTCCCTGGCCGTCAGCGTAGAACCGCTGCCCGCTGGTCCTGTCCTGCTCGTCGATGACATGGTGGATTCGCGTTGGACCTTGACGATTGCAGCCTGGTTGTTACGATCACATGGAAGTGGCGAGGTATGGCCTCTGGCGCTCGCTTTTTCAGGACATGATAAATGATGTTACCCCTTTCACCGAACACACAGGCGATCCTATTGCTGACGGCACCGTTGATTGCCGGGCGTAGACAACCTTCATTGGAATTGTTGACACCCGGTGAATACAAGCGGTTGGCACGTTTCCTGCGCGACAAACAACGGCAACCAGCCGATTTGCTCTCATCGGGAGCGGAAGAACTGCTTCGTGAATGTGGAGAGCTATTGGACAGCGCGCGTCTCGCTCGTCTGTTGGGACGCGGATTTCTGCTGAGCCAAGCGGTCGAGCGCTGGCAAACGAGAGCGATTTGGGTGGTTAGCCGCGCCGATGCTGAGTACCCGGCACGATTGAAAGCACGCCTTAGGGACGACGCACCACCGATCCTCTACGGCTGTGGGGACGCGACAATTCTTGAGACAGGCGGCTTGGCTGTCGTCGGTTCAAGGCATGCAGATAGTATCCTTATCGACTACGCAGAAGACATTGGTCGGCTTGCCGCAACCGCAGGGTGCACCCTGGTTTCGGGTGGTGCGCGCGGCATCGATCAAGCCGCAATGCGAGGAACATTGGAGGCTGGCGGCAAGGCGGCAGGCATCTTGGCAGATCACCTCGAAGGGCCGGCCTTATCCTCAGAGCACCGCGATGTCTTGATAGATGGGCGATTGGTTCTGGTCTCGCCTTATGACCCTGCTGCGGCGTTTAACGTAGGGCATGCCATGCAACGGAACAAGTTGATCTACGCCCTGGGTGATGCAGCTCTTGTTGTCAGCTCAGACTACCGAAAAGGTGGCACTTGGGCCGGCGCAGTCGAGCAATTGGACAAGCTTAGGCTCGTGCCGGTCTATGTTCGTTCAAACGGCAGATCCGAAGAAGCATTAGAGGCGCTTGAACAGAAGGGTGCCTTGGTGTGGCCGAATCCGGCGACCCCTGAGACACTTATGGAGGCAATCACCACTGCGACGCCAAGAGATTTGGGAGCTGGTGCGCAAAAGACCCTTCCGTTGGATTCTCCATTTCGGCCGCAGGAGTCCAGATCCCAGGATCAGCCGAAACACCCGCCCGAGCAGGAAACCAGACCAAGTCAAAATGCGACGGAGAGTCCATCACCTGCTGAAGACTTGTTCGCCAAGGTCAGAGAGTTGGTCATCCGAACAAGAACACCGGTGACGGACGCCCAGATGGCCGAAGAACTCCAAGTATCGAAGGGACAGGCGAAAGCGTGGCTGCAGCGGCTGGCCGATGAAGGCTTGCTCGAAAGGCTCTCCAAGCCTACTCGATATCGCTCCGTCTCTTCGCTCGGCCCCTTGTTTGACAAGTGAGGTTGAGACTGAATCTTGTCACCACCGTCACCATCACCCTGCCCCAAGACTAAACCCGCTGAAGAGATGGGTTCCGTGCGCCTCAGTTTCGTTCAATTTAGGCAACACTTTAGAACCTAAAATGTATGTCACGCGAGATTTTTTTATTGCTTGCGGGGCAATGAGTTACGGGACGAGACGCAATTTTGTACACCCCGGTTTTCGTTCAAAACACGCAACACCCTCCTTTTGTGGGGAGACATGCGGCCGGAGGCCGCGGGAGTGGTGAAGGATGATTGATGGTTTGACGGATTGATGATGGGAGAGTGGAGATGGCGAAACGAAACTGCTTCAACTGCGTTTACCTCGTGGAGCCGCTGCCGGCGGAGGGCTTTGCCGAGATGGGGGCGCGACAAATCATCTTCCCGGTCTGCGCCAACCACGTCGACAGCCCGGGGCGGGTCAGGCACGTCCACCCCGCCGAGGTCTGCCGCCACTTCCGGGCGGTGGGGCAGGCGCCGCGGCCGCGCGTCG
>CAZGRF010000258.1:0-5736 GCA_964527825.1 uncultured Pirellulales bacterium | reverse complement strand
TCCTCGGTCACGAAGACTTTGTGGAGGTCGCTCACGTCAATTAACGTTTCTTGTATTGCTGTCATGTTCTTACTCCGAATCATCTAACGGCTCTGCGTCGGTATGGTCTGTTATCTCAGATTCGTTCTCGACATCGTGATCATCAATAATCAATAGCAAATCATCAATCGCCACGAGTTCACTCGCAGCGCAACGCCTCCATCGGATCGATCTTGGCCGCTCGCCGGGCGGGGACGTAGCCGGCGAGGAGAGAGGCTGCAGCCAGCAGGATGATCGTCACCACGATGCTGATCGGATCGACCGGCTCGACACCGTAGAGCAAGCTGGCGACCAGCCGGGCAACGCCCAATCCCAGGACCAATCCGAGGATCAGCCCGATGGTCGTCAGAACCGATCCTTCGCGCAGGACCATACCCATGATGTCCCGGCGGGTGGCGCCCAGTGCCTTGCGGATCCCGATTTCCGGCGTCCGCGACGCGACCATATAACCCTTGACCGCATAGATCCCCAACGAGGCCAGGAACAAAGCCATTACTCCGGAACCGGCCGCCAGACGGGCACCGATTGTCGCCAGCCAGACGAAGGGATTGTCGTGGTAGTATTCCGCCAGACTCGTTGCTGTGACGATGGGAAGATGGGGATCGACCTCTCGGATCGCCTGACGAATCTGTTGTTCCAGGATCTCGTCACTTTTGCGGATTGTCTCGTTCACACGCAGATGCAAGAAGACCGGTCGACGGTCGGTCCCCATCGGCACGTATATCTGAGGGGACGGAACATCGTCGTCGGTCGCAATCTTCAGACTGGGGACAATGCCGACGATGCGATAAGGTGACGTTTCCTCTCCGTAGGTGATCAGGCATCCCAGCACATTACCGTCGGGCCGGAGCCGGCGGGCGACGCGTTCGTCGACGATGACCACCTTCTCCGCGTTGGCAGTCGCATCGATGCGACGGAAAGGACGACCCTGTAGGAAGGGCATTTCCATCGCGTCGAAATAGTCGGCGCCAACATGGAACACACCGGGGGCGCCTCTGACGAAACGACGGCGCCCTTGCGTCTCACCGTCGCGTTTGTTCTCGATTTCCGGCTTGTATTCGCGGACGGTCCCTCCATAGCCGCCGGAATCGCTGAAAGGAAAAGAAGCCGACAGACCGACCGTTTCGACACCCGACACGCCCCGCAACTTCTCGGTCAGGGTCTCGTATACTTCTTGAGTGTGGACCAGATCGTAACCGGCGGCGAGCGTGTCGGCCTCGACAAGCAATTTGCCGTCGAAGTTGACCCCGGCACCTGGATGCAGCGCCTCGATCGCGCCGCGGGTAAATAGCGTCGCTCCCATCACCAGCGCCACGGCCAAAGCGGTCTGGCCGAGCATAGACAGACGTCCATGACGGCGCACGGGACGCAGAACAGCACCGCTGGATTCTTTCAAGTCGGTGACAACGTCACGTCGTGACAAGCCCAGTGCCGGCCGCAGACCGGCCAGCAGGGTGGCCAACAGGCAGAAGCCGATCGTGACGACCATGGCGCGTCCGCTGAGGCCGACGCTCAGCGCACTGACCAAGTCGAGGGGCATGTTCGACGCCACCAGCCAGCCGTTTAGCACCGTCGTTCCCCAGAAGGCGAGAACGAATCCCAAGGTCCCTCCGAGAAGCGCCAGGAGACCTGACTCGATGAGCAATTGCCGAACAATCCTCAGACGACCTCCACCCAAGGCCAGGCGCACCGCGATCTCGCGATGACGCCGTGCGCCGTGCGCGATCATCATGGTCGCCAGATTCAGGCATGCGATGAGCAGCACCGCGCCTGAGACTCCCATCAGGATCCCGCTGATACCGGTTAGCGCGCTTTGTTCGTCTTGATCGTTGATGACCGCAAATTGCGGCAGCCTGTGGAGATAGAGCGTCGAATTCGGCTTCCAGCGATCCGGATAGCGTTCCTTGAACCGAGGGGCGAAGGTTTGCAACTGAGCCTCGGCGGCGGCCACATCCAAGCCGGGTTTGAGTCGTCCGACGGGGACAACGGAAGGATAGCCCCACCACTCGTCCGCAGCCCTGCCGGGACCGGTCCTGCCACGGGGCATCTCGACCACCCGATAGTGACTTCCCAACGGCAGCCAGAGGTCGGGACCGAGGTGCGTTGCCCCTGTGAAGCCCTGCGCGGCGACGCCTACGACTTCGCAGGGGACGCCGTTGACGCGTACGGTCCGGCCCACCATCTCCGGATCGCCGCCGAAACGCTGCCAGGTACGATAGCTCAGGACAGTGACCGGGACGGCGTCGCGGCCTTCTTCATCCGACCGAAAGCCACGCCCGAGCGCGGGAGGCACGCCGAGGAAAGCGAAGTAGTTGGCCGAGACGAACATGCCACAGACCTGTCGGGCTGTCGCTTCATAGGCCAAGGTCACGAAGCCCAGACCATCGTCCTGGGCCATCATATCGCGGAAGATCGGATTGTCCTGGTTCAGCATCCGGTAGCTGGCGTAGGGCATGGTGGGGAGCCCGAAATTGAAATTGCGGATCTTGCAGCACGCCAGTTCCTCCGGTTTTTCGACCTGCACCGGTCGAAACAGCAGCATGTCGGTAACGCTGAACATGATGGTGTTGGCCCCGATGCCGACTGCCAGAGTAATCAGCGCGATCACCGTAAAGCCCGGCGCCTTCCTTAGCATCCGGAACCCATATCGGATATCTTGCCATAACGTTCCCATAAGACTCTCCCTTACTCGTAACGCAGCGCCTCCATCGGGTCGATCTTCGCCGCCCGGCGGGCGGGGAGATAGCACGCCGACAGAGCGGTCGCCGCCAGGAACAAGGGGGCCAGGCCGAAGACCCAGGGATCAAGGGGGCTGACTCCATACAGCAATCCGCTCAGGAGACGACCGGATGCGCAGGCCAAGAGCATTCCACATCCCAGTCCGACCCCGGTCAGGATCAACCCTTCGCGCATAACAAGCCAGAGCACATTCAGTGCGGTGGCACCCAGAGCCAGCCGGATGCCCATCTCGCGGGCGCGTCGAGCGACTGTGAAGCTTCTGATCCCGTACACCCCGACGACGGCCAGAACCAGGGCCAAGCCACCGAAGGCCATGAACATCTGGGCCCCAGCCTGCACCAGCCACAGGTCGCGAGTGCCTTTGGGCAAGTCCGAGAGCGTCTTGACCGATATCACCGGCAGACTCGCATCCGCCGCACGGATTTCCTCCCGCACCGCTCGGAGTAAGACCAGCTCATGCGGGCGGCCACGCGGAACAATACGCACGTGGAGATGCATGTTTGATTGGTACTCGAAACCCCAGGGCACATAAAGGTGCGGCACGGGCTTTGGTTCGATGATGTTGTTGCGCACGGTCGGAACCACGCCGATCACTTCCAGAACGCGAGGGCTCGCGCCGGGAGCGGAACCGTCGACCTGGAGTTGGCGGCCCAAGGCTTCCTCCCCCGGCCAGAGCTTGCTGGCCAGTTCCAGGTCGATGACGGCCACGTTCGAACCCGAGTCGGGCTCCATCTCTGACGGACCGAACTGGCGCCCTCGGAGGAGGGGCAGCCCGATCGTCCGGAAGTAGTCCGCGCCGACGATATTGCGTTCGGCTCCGAAGGATTTGCCCATGGCGGCGGACGGAGCGCTCGTGCTGCCGGCCGGCGTGACGCCGGCCCGACTGACATCGCGCCACTCTGCGCGCCCGAACGGGACAGAGGCGGCGAGACTGACATCTTCCACACCAGGCAATTCGTGCAAGTGCTGCACCACCGCCCGGTAGGTCTGTCGGGCGCGGAGTTCGTCGTAGCCCGCCAGCGCCGGATCGACCTCGACAACCAGGCCATTCTTGAGCGGGAAACCGGGATCGACGCGGGCCGCGTTGACGGCGCCACGGATGAACAGTCCTGCGGCAGTCAGCAGGGCAAAGGATATCGCAAGCTGGGCGACGACCAGCAGGCTCCGCATCGTCAGCAGACTCCGCCCGGACGAAGGCGCAACGGGTTCGCCAACCTGCTCCTTCAGATCGGTCATCAGCCCCGGCCGAGAAAGGCGCCAAGCGGGCGCCAAGCCAAACAGCAGCGTGCTCAGCCCGCAGAGGCCCAACGTCGTCGCGAGCACGCGCAAGTCCGGCCTTGTATTGAATATCAGGACCCCGGGCGCCACCGAAGCTGCAGTGAGGGCCAACAAACGGGTTGAGCAGAAAGCCAGCAACAGGCCGACCGCCCCGCCCAGAAGCGACAGCACAAAGGCTTCCATCAACAACTGTCCCACCACTTGGTGCCGCTGGGCCCCCAGTGCGAGCCGGAGGGCGATTTCCTTGCGTCGGGCGGCCCCCCGCGCCAGGAACAGATTGGCCAGGTTCAGACAGCTAATCAACAGGACCGCTCCGGCCACGGCAAACAACATCGGGGTGACGCGGCCGACCAGGAAGGCCCGCCCGGCACTGCCCACCTCGGGCTGCGGCCCGACGGTGAGACGCGGGAGCGGATGAACGTCGATCGTATAGTCCTTGTTCTCTGCGGAGAAGGCGATTTGCAGTTGACCGGCCAGGCCCCGAAGCTCGGACTCAGCCCGCGCGCGGGTGAAGCCGGGCCTGAGTTGGCCCACCAACAAGAGACAGTGCTGGTGGCGATTACTCAGGCGGCCATACTCGCCCGAGCCCATGTCCCGGTGCAGGGTGTCGCGTATACCCAAGGGCAACCAAAGATGCGGCGACATAACGGCCATCACACCGGTGAACCCCCGCGGCGCGACTCCGACGATAGTGTACGGGCGGCCTTGGACGCGCAGCGTTTTGCCAACGATGTCCGGGTCCGCTCCGCGGGAGGTCCAAGCGGCGTAGCTGAGAATGGCCACGGGTATCGCGTTGCCGGGTTGCTCCTCTTCGACGCGGAACGCCCGGCCACGGGCCATCGTGACACCAAACGTCGAGAAGTAGTTGGCCGAAACGAGCGCAGCCATGACCCGCCGGGACACGTCGCCCTCTGTGACTCCGACCTCCGCCAACTCGTATGCGAGCAAATGGGAGAAGACCTGGTTTCGGTCCCGAAGATCGACGTAGTCCGGATAGGAGAAGGCCCGATACGTATCAGGCTGAGCCGCATCTCGATTGTAGCACTGGACCAGTTCACCCTCCCGCTGCCCCACCATCGGGCGAAACAGGAAGGCGTTGATCAGGCTGAAGACCGTGGTGTTGACCCCAATGCCCAACGCCAGCGTGAGCACCGCCACAGCGGTGAAGCCGGGAGACTTGCCGAGTTGGCGAGTTCCGTACTTGATGTCGGCGATGAAGGTACTCATGTCAGACTCTCAAGTATTAGCAATCAATTGTCAATCATCAACCGGCGAGCACGTCACTCGTGGCGCAACGCCTCCACGGGATCGATCGCGATGGGCTTCGTACACAGGGTAGTTGTAGATTCCGTCTGTGCCGGACTGTCCATCATCGGACCGCCATTTTTACCGAACTGACACCTACTCACTTGCCTTCTCCACTGGCAAAGGCCGCAACGCGACCTGGTCCAATGCCTTGAAGATCGCGGTGTTCGCTTCGATTCCCAATCCGATGATCAGGATGGCAACCGTCGTGAAGCCTGGACTCTTCGCTTGTATCCGACAATCGTATCGAATGTCTTGCCACGGCGATGTCACTGCTTTGTCTCCCGTGCACTGCCGGCGGTTGGCCTTGGCTGGCAACCGGCTACACTGGCCGAACTCGGCCGCCTTGATTCTATTTCAGCCTTATCTTGTCAT
>CAZGRF010000257.1:4238-5754 GCA_964527825.1 uncultured Pirellulales bacterium | reverse complement strand
CTGACGGCCTTGCCGAGAAGAATGTCCCGATCGTCCAGCGACGTGGTCAGCAACAGCGGCCACGTCTGCGACTCTTTCTCCGTCGTGATCCGTGTGGCCGAAAACACCGTATTGACGACGACACCTATGAAAACGAAGAGCAGGCCGTACGAGACGTGCCAGAAACCCTCGTCCAAAGACCCGTCGAAGTAGCCTGCGGCATAGGTGGCCAGGAGGGCCAACAAAGTGGCAGCCAAGCCGATGTAGCTGTTGCGGCGATCCACACCTTGAATGAACGGCGCGCGCAGCTCCTTCCAGACCACCGCCGGACCCACGACGCGTTTGACGTTGCCCTCCGGCATCGACGCGGGACTGTGGCGCTGCTTTCCACGTACCTTTCGTTTCGGCGTCAGATCAAGCTGCCCCGTGACCTGACGCAGTGCCACTCTTCGCACAACCTTCGCCGACCAAGCCAGGATCAGGGCCGACAAGCCCAGCATGACAGCGCAGTGAACCGGCCACAAGAAAACCGTCTGCGTTCTGCTGGGCGACATCATTTCTCCCGTTGTCGCCCAGATCGCATAGAACGGATTCAGGTGTGACAGCACCGCCCAGCGCCAAGGGAATGAGATCCCGCGCAGACCTACGAACAAAGGACCGAATAACGGCACGAGATACCCCATCGCCGCCGCCACGATTAGGGGCCCGATGAGATAGAAGCACAGGAGAACGAATCCGGTTCGGATGATAACGGCATACGCTCGGCGGTTCTTTATGGAGAAAAGAAGACTCATCGACCCGGCGAAGAGCACGGCCGTCAACGTGATGCAACAGCTCGACAGGAGGTAGCCCCACGGAACGCCGCCGAAGACCCGGACGATGGCCAGCATGGGCAATGTGATGGCCAGCAGCAGACCCAACTGCAGCAGCTTGCTCAGGACCTTGCCCATGACCACCTGGAGGCTGGTAATGGGCGTGGTCATCAACAGCCCCAGCGTGCGGTGGTAGACCTCATCGCTGATAGCGGTACTGAGCATGATCACGGCCAGGACTTGCGTGGCGATGAACTGAAAGAACACAATCGTCCTGATGATCTCTTTGCCGGCCGTCGCCATACGCGAACGCTGATAGGTTACGTTCCCCTGATACTCAGCCACGCTGAGCCAGACCATCGCCACGAAGATCGTAAGCAGCAAGACATAGAAGGGCCGAAGAGCATAGTTCCGTCGTCGGCGCGATGAGACACGCAGCTCCTTCTCGAAAATCGGCCCCGTTAGCCATTTCGGCCTGACGACCAGCCAGAAGATCTTCCTGATTCCTGCGATCATCAATCGCCCTTTGGCTTCAGATGATGCGGCGTCGGAACGCCCGCATGGCACGCCAGACGAAGAAAGACGCTGCCAGAGTATGGACCACCATCGAGACAAGCATAAAGGAAGTAGCGCCCCACGCACCCACGCGATGGCCCGACCAGCGATAATAGCCGCGCATCCCGTCCAGGGTCGTGCTCAGGAGCAAAGCAACCTGAGCAAAAGGA
>CAZGRF010000257.1:0-4228 GCA_964527825.1 uncultured Pirellulales bacterium | reverse complement strand
AAGAACTCTCCGTTGTGCCACCGAGCACTGGACAGCGCGGCAATCCATTGAGCGATCAGCGGGCCGATGCCCCATAGGATGCCCGCTAGAACCAGATTCGCAGTGACCGCTTCCGCCGTCCGTTTGCACCGGGACCCGAAATAGAATCCCGTCGCCGACAGGAAAACAATGACGGACACCATCACGGCGGCCATCTGAACGATTGCCAGGGGACGGAAGCAGTCGGCCAGCGTGAATGCCACGATGTAGGCCAACAGCGGCAGCCAGATCGGACCGCAACGACGCAGTACGCCGACGGACTTACCGACAAGAATGTCCCTGTCCCGTAGAGGCGCCACCAGCAGCAGCGGCCACGCGCCCGACTCCCTCTCGGAACTGATGACCGTAGCCGACACGGAAAGCGTGAACAGCGCCCCCAGCCCCAGGAAAAACCAGAGATACAACACGTGCACGCCTTCGTAGCTCACGACCTCCATCATCGGAGGGAAGGTATAGGCAATCAACACCAGCAGGATCTCCGTCCCGACGGCCAGCCTGGCGGCGAGCCTCTGTCGGCGCGACAACGCACACGTCAGTTCCTTCCAGATCATAGGAGGACCCACAACGCGGCGGACGCCGTGATCTCGCATCTTCCCCTGCTCGTCCGCGCGATCCGTGGGGCGCCGGCGACACAGATAGTCCAGAAACGTCATCTCCCCTGTCGCGTGTCGAAGCGCCACTTGATACACGAGTCGAACTGAGGCGTGCAGGAGGCCGACGGAGCCGAGCAGCAGGAAGACACTACAGACAATCAGGGATGCGGTTGGGACCGCCGCGCCCCGAGCCGGTGAGAGCATATAATCAGTGCAATAGGTAAGTAACACATACGGGTTCACATAGCGAAACAGCAGGAGAAAGTCATCATCGAATCCCTGTCTGCTCAGGATGATGAGCGTCAGAAACGGCACAAAGGCGAACACAAAGCCAATGCTCAAAGCGCCCGCGATGATCACGGCATACGCCCTGCGACACAGAGCCGAGAAGAACAGACTGACTGAACCGGCAAACACCACTGCCACCCACGTAGTCAAAAGACTCCAAAGCAGGTAGTTCCAGGGAATGCCGCCGAGCACACGGATCACAGCCAGCAGCGGCAGTGTCGTCGCCACCAGCAGGAGGATCTGAAGCAGCCGGCTGAACAGCTTGCCCATCACGACCTGAAAACTGCTCAGCGGCGTGGTCATGAGCACGCCCAGAGTCCGGCCATACACCTCATCGCTGATTGCGGTGCTCATGGTGATCACGGCCACGATCTGGGCCGCAAGGAACTGGAACCAGACGATCCCGACGGTCAGGCGCTTCGCGGCCATTTCCATCTGCGTCTGCTGGACGGCGGTCAAGCCCCGGAAACGCACCGTGTCAATCCAGACGGTCGCGATAAACAGCAGCAGCGTCACAACATACACGAAACGCAACGCATAGTTGCGCCGGCGCCGGCTGGCCACGCGCAGCTCCTTGTCGAAGATCGGCCCTGCCAAGCCGGCCGTGTGCAAGAATCTCAAAGGCCAGACGACCAAGATCATACAAGACCTGTCACACACTGTTGTGTCTCAGGCCCGCCGTGGCAACGTATGCCAAGAGCAGACCCAGTCCCCCGAAGACTACCACCTGCAATCCGGTGAGGACGCACCGAACGAGGATTTGATCGGGACTGACGATGCCGCAACGCGCGGCGACCATGAACAAGATCCCGGCTAATATGCCGATGAGGAACCTGAACGCAACGTAAGCAACGAAAGTCGCGACCACCGCCGGCGTCGTCGTCTTCAAATACACACTCAGGCACAAGCCGAGACCCATCAGCAGCATCACGCTGCCCACAGCCGAGGCTTCCACCGACAACACATAGGTCAGGACAGCAGGCGTCAGTATGCGTCCGGTCGGCATCAAGGTACAGGCCAGGACGCCAAGGAACGGGACCGGCACCAACAAGGGCAGGTTCCGACGCAGAAGTCCCAGAGCTTTGCCTTGCATGATGGCGCCATTGTCCAGCGGGACGGTCAGCAGGATCGGCAGAGTACGCGCCTCTTTTTCTCGGGTGATGGTGGACGCGGCCGAGGTTGCCACATTGATGACGAAAAGCAACTGTAGCAGAGCAGCAACCGCGATGCACGCCGGGCCGACTGTCAATCTCGAATGCACCAGCAGAAAAATCAGCGTACCGACGATGAGACACCCGGCAGCGATCAGCCCGAGCGCATTGAAGATACCACGCCGACCTCTCGGGAAGATGGGCCGCCGCAACTCTTTCCAGACAATAGGCGACCCGGTGACCGGCCGGATGGCCCGGCGCGACCGCCACCACGTCCGGGACGCCATTGTCGCCTGTGTGGACGGGCCGCGTCCTGCCAACGGTCCCTCACCGGGAACCGGGGCCAGTGCCACACGCCGGATGCGCCGGACAGCCAACAGCAGCATCAGCACAGCACCCGTGAGCATGACAAGACAATGCAGCGGCAATAAGCCCAGCGGAGACAACCGCATCGACGCGGCAAGCATCGAGTTTGTCTGCACGAACATGACGAAGAACGGATTGCTCAGATACAATGCCATCTGGGTAGTGGCACTGCCGATATAGCCTGCCCAGCGCAGCAGGGCCAGCAGCGCCGCGCTGCCTCCCCACAAGACTAAACACCAGCCCACCGCGTTCGACACGACCCGGTAAGCATGTCGATTGGTCACGGACAGGAGCAGACTCAAGGAGCCGGCAAAGAGCGCTGCCGCAAGTGTGGTGCACAGATTGAAGACGACGTAGTCCCACGGCACCCCGCCAAAGACGCGGACAACCGCCAGTAGCGGCAGGCTGACCGCCAAGAGCAGGACAAGCTGCAGCAGCCCGCTCAGAAGCTTGCCTGTGATTATCTGGAGGCTGCTGATCGGCGTGACCAACAGGGCATCGAGGCTGCCCCGGCGAACCTCATTGCCGATGGCGCCGCTCAGCAGTACGATGGCGAGAAGCTGGGCCAGGAGAAACTGAAACCAGACGATGCTCGAGACGACACCTGAAGCAACGACTCCCATATACGACATCCGAACCACCGCCGAACTGGCGCTCGTGACGTGAGTGGCCACGGACACAACCTGCACGACGAACAACGTCAAGAAGCCAACATAGGCAAAACGCAGCAGATAGGTCCGGCGTCGCCGGCTGGCTACGCGCAACTCCTTGTCGAAGACCGGCCCTGCCAGCCGCAGCGGGTTGAATGCTCTCATCAGGTCAGATGTCACGATGCTTTGCATACAGCCTTCTGGGCAATGCGGTTGTGATGTGCTCGTAGGGGCGGGTTTCAAACCCGCCCCTACCATGAACGATCAGTGGACAATTCCCTTGGTGAGTTTCAGGAATGCGTCGTCCAGCTTCAGTTGCTCGGGCTGGAGATAGACCAGGTCCACGCCTCCGTTTACCAACGTGCGGGCGATGATTCCATCCGCCTGCTCACCCTCCCGGAATGTCACCGAAAGATAGTCACCGGCCGTTTCGACCTGGTGGATTTGTGGCAGTGCCGTCAGGAGTTCTATGGCTCTGGCGTTGTCGCCGAGCACCTTGACGCGGACCTTGCCCTGGATGCCCAGGCGAGGGCGAATCTCCTCCATCGTCCCACTGAAGACCAGCCGGCCGTGCTCGATGATGCCGATGCGGTCGCAGATTTCCTCCAGCTCGCTGAGGATGTGGCTCGAGATCATGATCGTCTTGCCCATCCGCTTGAGCTCACGCAGCAACTCACGGATTTCGATGCGCGCCCGCGGATCGAGACCGCTGGCGGGTTCATCCAGAATAAGCACCTTGGGATCGTGAATGAGCACGCGCGCCAATCCCAAACGCTGCTGCATGCCCCGCGAGAGGCTGTCTACCGGCGCGCTTTGCTTCGACACGAGGTCCGTCAGTTCCAGGACGCCGTCAACGATGGCCTTGCGTTTGCGGTACTCGATCCCGAAGGCCGCCGCGAAGAACTCGAGGTATTCGAATACCTTCAGATCGTCATAGACGCCCATGAAGTCGGGCATATAGCCGACGCGTCTGCGGACCTCTTTGCCCTTGCGGGTGACATCCAGGCCGTCGATGAAGGCAACCCCGCTGGTCGGCTCCATCAGCGTCACGAGGATGCGCATGGTCGTTGTCTTGCCGGCCCCATTAGGCCCGATGAAGCCAAAAATGTCACCGGCCTCGATCTGCAGGTCCAGGTTGTCC
>CAZGRF010000256.1:0-5794 GCA_964527825.1 uncultured Pirellulales bacterium | reverse complement strand
CGTTCTCGATGAATGGGAGGACTTCGGTCGTGCGTGCGCAAGCAACGGCGACCAACTCGTTCGCAGCTTCAAGATTAGCCTCATTAGGAATCTGCACGCCCTTCTCTGCGAGCGCGTAAGCGAGGCCAGGGAAGCGGACGGGCTGAAGAACGTACAAGACTTTGTGACCCGCGTGCACAACGAGCAGAGCACCATCGTGTCGTTCAACTGGGACTTGCTGCTGGAGGTTGCCGCACAGAGTATTGGCCTTGGAATTGCGTACGAGAAGCAATCGATCAACAACACGATATGTGTGGCCAAACCTCATGGCTCTCTGAACTTGGCGGATGTCGAGAGGGCAAGGTGGGAGGAGTGGAAGAACCAGGCCAAGAAGCCCATCAACATATTCGATCTCGATGTTGAGCGTGAACTAGACGATAGCATAGTGGTACGCGCACGAGATCCGAATGCCGCCAGCAATAGGATAGTCGGCAGCCTTGGACCGATCATCGTGCCGCCTGCTGCCAGGAAGGCCTATACGTCTCGCTGGATCGCCATGCAATGGCATTTGGCGCTCGATATGGTGCGAAACGCAGACGAAGTTGTCATCATCGGGTATTCCTTGCCCGTCACAGACATTCGCCCCCGCCTGCTGATCCAATTCGCAAGATTTCGCAGAGACAAGGCCATTCCCATCACACTGATCGACCCTAGGGGCAAAGGACTGAGGGACCATTTCTCGCGTATTGTGGGTTCGCCTCTGGAAGTCATCTGTCAGTCATGGGAGTCCGCAGCACTCGCCCCATGATAGGTGCAGTCACGTAGGATGGGCAGATTCTGCCCATGCTGTTTCCCGATATGCCAGGCTCACATCGCTCCGGCGAGGCTCACTGCTATCGCATTTGTCATGTCGAGTGGAGCGCAGCGGAATCGAGACATCTGGCTGCGGAAACGGCAGACCTTTCATTCCAGGCCAGATTTCTCCACTGCGGCCTTCGGCCTCCGGTCGAAATGACAATCCGGTGGCCGTCGTCTGTCTTCTACCCTCTGTCTTCCGACATCCGACCTCTACGTCCTGGCTTTGATGACGATGAGGGTGATGTCGTCGGTGCGCGAGGCAGGGTCGACGAATCGGGTGACCCTGTCGATGCCAGCGTGCCCTCACTGCGACGGGAAGATAGGGGTCCCGTGGCGTAGGATGTATTCGGCGAATCCCCCGCGCGGTGGATTGTCTAAGGCCGATGCAGGGAAAAGGTGGGCCTCCACGTCCGATCCCGCCTCTTTCATGACCAGGGCCATCGCCTGAGCGCGTTTCTGGATGTCCCAGTGCTCAACACCCTCCATGAACGCGGCCAGGTCAATGTCGCTCCACGCATCGGCCTTGCCTTCGACGTGAGAACCGAAGACATAAGCCGCACGCACGACGCCCAGCCGGGCCAGTATCTCCATCGCCGCCAGCGCCCGGCGTTTCACCTCTGCATCAAGAGTGTCCATCAGACTGCCTGCTCCGTCTCACTCACACGGTTTAGGAAGCCTCCTTGTGCGTGTCTGTCATCCTGAGCACCGCGAAGGATCTGGGCAGCGACCGGGAGAAACCTCTTGTGCGACGGCCAGATCCTTCGGCTTCGCCTCAGGATGACAAACTGACGACCGCGCACGATAGCAGGGTTGCGCGGGCAAATCAATAGGGTCGAGAGGAAAAAGGCTCGCGAGGACGACTTCGGCCCTACGGTTTGGCTTTGATGACGATGAGGGTGATGTCGTCGGTGCGGGAGGCGCCGTGGACGAATTGGGTGACGTCGTCGATGACGGCGCTGCATATTTCATCGGCCGAGAGACTCGCCTGGCTGCGAATGATTTCCAGGAAGCGCTCCTTGCCAAAGAACCCGCTTTGCGCGTCTTGGGCTTCGTGGATGCCGTCGGTGCCGACCACGAGAACGTCGCCCGGAGCGAGGACGACGGGGCCGGCCTGCTCGAAGGCGGCATCGGCCCGGACGCCGAGCGGCATGCCCGTGTTCGGCAACTCTTCGATGCGGCCGGTCTCGGCATGGTACCAGATAGCCGGCTCGTGGCCGGCGGAGGCCCAGACCAGCGTGCGGGCCTCATTGTCGAGCAGCCCATAGAAGAGCGTAACGAACCGGTCGTCATCCATCTCGGCAAGGAGTCGGGAATTGAGCGACTGAAACAGACGACTGAGATTGTCCACATGATGTGAGGCCTCGGCGTGGAGCATCCCGCGCGTGGCCGCCATGAGAAGCGCGGCGCCGATGCCGTGGCCGCTTACGTCGCCTACAACCAGGCCGACGCGGTCAGACTCTATCGGAGGACGCGCGTCTTCCGTCGTTTGAGACGCAAGATATTGCGTCTCTACAGCCCCCTGTCCTTCGTTTCGTCCTTGCGGCGCGGGTTTGGACAAATCGATGAAGTCGTAGTAGTCGCCTCCGGTTTCGTCGCAGTAGAGGCAGCGGCCGCTGATCTCGAAACGCTCGACGGCCGGCGCGCGGCCCGGCAGGAGGCTCTGCTGGATAGCCGCGGCCAGTTCCAGCGAGTGCTTCATCTTCTCGCGCTCGCGCAGCTTGGGGCCGGTCTGGTTGAACACGCGGCCGAGCTGCTCGAATTCGTCTCCCGTAGTGATATGCACCTGGGCATCGTAGTCGCCGCCCCCGAGCTTGCGCCCCGCTTCGATCAGGGCGTTGATCGGGTTGGTCACGTCCCTGGCCTTCAGGGCGGCCAGCACCACGGCCACGATCGCCACCGCCAGTACCACCATCGTCGCGCCCTGGAGCCAGAACAGGCTCTCTTTCAGCAACGACCGCTCCATCGTGCGGGCCAGCTCGATCACACGTTCCTGTGGCACGATCAGGAAGGCCGCAACCTGTGGGATATCCAGGGGCTGGTACGCCCAAAGACACATCCGGCCCTTGTACTCCATCGCCCGGACGCCCGCCTCGCCCTTGACGATGTCGTCTACGGCCGTGCGCAGCATCTCGGAGTCCTTCGACCGCAGGTCCTCGCTGAACAAGCGGCGTCTGGGATCGCGCGTCGCGGTATCGTGGACAAGCCCGTCGTGGAGCACGATCTGCGTGCGACGGTCCGGCGGGGCATTGGGATCGACCAGGACCAGCATCCGCTCGATGTCTGTCCCCCACCGCTCCGGCAGTTGCAGGCTCGCGAAGATTTCCGGGATCGTCCGGACCACCGCCGTAGCGCCGGCGAAGGAACCATCGCCGTACCGCACCGGCACGGACCGCGCGACAACAACCTGATCGGTGAACGGGTCCTCCGTGGGCGCGCCCTGCCTGGCCTCAATCCTCATACGGGCCCAAAGGGACCAGCCTCCTCTGCCGCGCGCGAAACCCGGGCCGCGACGACGTCCTGCGTCCTGGGGCGGCGCTCCGTTGCGCCGGCCGCCCTCTCGTTGCGGCGCCGGGCGCGGTGACATACCGTCCGGGCGAGATTCCGGCTCGGGGGGGTCAGGACGCGCGCCCGAGCTGCGGGCCCAGACGGCTGCCCGACGATACCAGTCGGTCCAGCGCGGATCGTATCGCAACGGCTCGCGCGGGGGCACGCCGCCGGGGTAGGTCGTAAAGAGGCCCACATCGAGGCAGGTATGCAACCACAAGATCCCTTCGGGCTCATAGGCCCAAATCTCATGATAGACCGACGTCATCGTGGCCAGTTCCTGCCTCGCCTGCTCGGCCAACGCCTCATGGTCACTACGCAGGACGAAACAGGTCTGCGACTGATAGTCGGCCTGCAACGGCGTCGCGTTGGGTTCGTTGGGCTGGTCGAAATAGGGATGACGCTGCGCCGGCGCGCTGTCCACGTTGGGATCGAATCCGAAGCGGTAGTCCGATGTGACAACCTCAACGGCAGGCGGGCCCGAAAATGACGGAGGACGGCCGGGACGGAAGCCGGAGGGCGGAGAACGGAGGACGGAACCCGCGCGCTCGCTGTCTTCCGCCATCTGTCGTCCGTCTTCCGCCGTCTGCCCTCGGCCTTCTGGCCCTTGCGCTCGCATGTCACGGGCAGGCTCAGCGGGAGGCGTCAGATCGGACAAGCGCAGCTCGACTTCACGGGCCTGCCGCGCCAGCAAGGCATCCGCCAATTGCCGCTCGCGCTCGAGGATTTCCACGTGGCTCTGAAGCTGCTCCAGGAGCGCCAGGCGCGCGTTGGCATCGAGGGTCTCCATGGTTCTTGCGGCCAGGCGGCTGCGAGCGACGCGGATAGATATCTGCTGGAGCGCCGACGTAACGATCAGCGGCGTCAGTGCGATCGCCAACAAGAGCACGAGCAGGCGGTTACGTATCGTCATAGGTTCTTGTCACCGGGAGCCAACCTCGGCCGGCGTGCGCGTCATTGCGTCGGCTTGAGGACGAGCAAGCGCAGGTTGATCGGCTGCCACTGGCCGCGTACAGGTCGGATGCTCAACTCGCAGGCGCCCTTTTCTTTCAGCTCGATCTTGCCGAGCGTAACAATCTCAAAGCTCTGGTAACCGCCTGTACCAGGGGCTTCGGCGGCGAGTTTCTCGCTGCCGGCACCGATCTCTAACTTGCTGCCGGTCGCAGACGTCGCGATCGTCGCAATCGCGTCGAAGCGGCCGGGTCTATCGACCTTGAACTGCCAGCTAACCCAGCTCCGGTCGTTCGTCCACCAGCCGATGCTAGCCTGGCCGTCGATGTCCTCCACCTGGGTGTCCGCGCCGTTGGGATTGTGAATCTCCGCCATGGGGGCCGGGAGCGTGACGGTCCCATCCAACGCTTGGCTCGGCAGCACCTGTTCGACTTTCAGCTTGCCGCGAACCTGCGCGACGATCACGGTGTCGATCGGGTCCACGGGCTCGGCGGGGACCATGACGACCACGCCCTCATCGGTGACGGTCGTGTCCAGCCTGCGCCTGTTCGCCAGCAATCGTGCGCGGCGCACCTCACTACGCAGGCCCGGCACGAGCAGCTTGCCGTCCTTGGGCCAGTCGAATACGTGCAGGTAGAGGGTAGCAGCGCCGTTGTCACCCAACTTCTTGGTGCAGCGGCCCCACGGTAGCTTCAGAAACGGACTGGCGGTCGTGGCGTAGATCGAATCGCCGTTGACCTGCATCCATTTGCCGATTTCCTTGAGCCGCTCGACACTCGGCTGGGGGATTTCGCCCAGCGAGGTCGGGCCGACGTTCAGAAGGTAATTGCCGCCCTTGCTGGCGATATCGACGAGGTTGCGAATCAGCGTCTGCGTGGACTTCCAGTGGTCGTCGTAGCTCTTGAAGCCCCAGGTGTCGTTCATGGTCATGCAGGTTTCCCAGTCGCGGCCCGGCGTGCCGGTGGCGGGGATGCGCTGCTCCGGCGTGCCGAAGTCACCCTGATAGCCTCCGCCGAGGCGGTTGTTCGTGATGATTTGGGGCTGGAGATCAAGCAGAGGCAGGAACATCTCGGCGCGCTCTTTGGTCATATCGACTGGTGTGTCAAACCACAATACCCCGAGCTTGCCGTAGTTGGAGAGAATCTCGCGGACTTGTGGCACAGCTATCTTGCGGAGGTACTCATCCATGTCACCGTCCTGGGCGGGGTCCCAGTGGCCGCCGGCGGCGGCACCGCCCGGGTGATTCCAGTCCTGGGCCTGGGAGTAGTAGAACCCCAGCTTGAGGCCGTGCTTGCGGCAGGCCTCGGCCAGCGGTTTGAGCAGGTCTTTGCCGTATGGCGTGGCGTCGACGATGTCCCAGTCCGTAACCTTGGAATCAAACAGGCAGAAGCCGTCGTGGTGCTTGCTGGTGATGACAATGTATTTCATCCCGGCCTCTTTGGCCAGGCGCACCCAGGCACCA
>CAZGRF010000255.1:0-5848 GCA_964527825.1 uncultured Pirellulales bacterium | reverse complement strand
TTGCCTTCCCAGATGCTCCAGATTTGGTCCTCGTCGGCCGGTTGCGCGTAGTCGGTCAGCAGCGTGACGACCAGAGCGCCGGTTGCCCAGCCGAATTGCACCCACTTCTGTGGTTCCCAGCCGCGGAGGATCGCGTAGAGCAGGCCGCCGACGAAGGCGTCGCCGCCACCGATACGGTCGAGCACGCCGATCGGACGCGGCTCGATCACGTGCCAGTTACCGCTCTCGGCCATCAGCGCGCCCCAGAGGTGGCTGTTGGCATTGACCACCTCGCGCAGCGTGGTCGCGAAGACGGTGGCGTTGGGATAGGCCTTGCGGGCCCGCTCGATCATTATCTTGAAGCTGTCGATCTTCGCGGCCAGACCCTTGCCGCCGGCCTCTGGGCCCTCGATGCCCAGGGCCAGTTGGAAGTCTTCCTCATTACCAACCAGGATATCCGCGATGCCGGCGATCTCGCGAAAGATCGCGCGCAGCTCTTTCTCTCGGCCCCTCCAGAACGAGGCGCGGTAGTTCAAGTCGAACGAGATGCGCGTCCCGTGCTTTCGGGCGGCGCGGGCCAGTTCCAGGCAGAAAGCGCCGGTCTCAGGCGACAGGGTGCCGATCAGGCCGGAAAGGTGGACGATCTGCGCGCCTTCTTTGCCGAAGATCCGGTCGAGGTCAAAGTCTTTGACATTCAGGGTCCGGCCAACCTCGCCGGCGCGGTCATTCCAGACGCGCGGGCCGCGCGAGCCGGTGCCGCAGTCGGCTAGGTTCAACTGGTGCCGGCAGCCCCACGGGCCACCCTGGTCCACCTGCTTGCCTTCGCACTCGATGTGCCGGCCGGCCAGATTGTCCTTGATTAGGCGCGCGATTGGGCTGCCCTTGACGAAGGTCGTCAGCACCTTGACCGGCAGGCCGAGGTACGACGAGACGCTGGCGACGTTGGTCTCGGCACTGGTGACCTCGAGCGTGAAGCGGCGGCTACAGTGGAACGGCTGGCCGCCATCAGGGGTCAGACGGGCCCCCACGCTGGACGGTACGAGCAGGGCGTAACGACAATCCTTCTTGAGTTCGATGCTCACAATGATCCCTTTCGATCCTGCGCTTGTGTGTCAGTGGATAGCGAGCCGCCGGCCGATGGCTCGGCATCACACGCCGGAGATTATGCCTACCACATTCTGCGCGAAATCGCAATCCCTCAGTCGGCCGAAGCGAGCGCTTGCGGCGATTCATCGGGGAGATGGAGTCGGGCGAGGTACTTGTGACCGCGGCGACTGGCGCCGAGCAAGGCGGATGTCTTCCGTCGCGGTCGTGTGTTGCGGCGGTTCTGCCTGGGTGTGCAGAGGCGCGGGTTCGAGCGGCGGTTGTTCGGGCCGTTGCCGTCGATGTGGTCGACGATCATGCCCGGCGGGAGCGGGCGGCTCGTCCCGCTACGGTGGCTTGTGCTTGGGCCCGAAGTTGCGACAGGAGCCAGAGCAGGGGACCTCGCGCATCTGGCCTGGCGTATCCGGATGGTTGGCACAAAACGGACCGACCGGCCAGACCGACGACAGGGTCCGCAGCCACAGGCCCGCATCCCACACGGCACGGATACAATCGTAACACGTTCGCATGATGTGTCCTCCGAGGTTCTTCGTGAAGCGCAGAAGCTGAAGCGTGAAGTGTCTCGCGTGCTTCGGGTTCTTCGGAATCGTCACGCGACGCGCTGCGTGCTCGGAGTTGCCTGGGCCGCCTGGGCTGTGTTGCCGCCTCGCTTCTGCGAGGCAACATCAAGATAGCCGATCCCGGGTGCCCGGTCAAGCGAAAACGGTCTTTTACGGCGACCATAGGTGCTGGTGGCGCAGGCAGTGGGTGGGCGGTGATCGTTCGAAGAAGGGGATCGAGCGTGCCACCGCGCGGGGGCATGATTTTTTTCACCAACAGCTTGAGAATTATCTTGACTTGTATATGTGGAGAGCCATACTCAGAATAGACGATGCGTGGGAAAGGCATCTGCGGGATCAAAGGAACATGATGGACCCCAGCCAGGATGGCACCTGTTGATATTCCGTCAGAGAACCGGCAGTAGCTCGATGTTGTCAGTTGTTTCGGCTACAGCCAGGTGTTTGAGCGAGGGGATATCAAGACACGGAGGACCTCCAACGGCTGGAAGCTGAAGCTGTGAGGGCCGACGCGACGGCTCAAGGAGCAAGGGTTGATGGCACGAAGGAGGGCCAAGGGATTGGCTGCGTTGCCGTTGCCTGATGTTCGGGCAACCAGGCACGGTTCACCCATCTCACACCACTGCGAGGGGGGCTTTGCTCGCTCCGCGAGAGAGCAGACCATCGCATCACTTGACCTTTCCGTGGCTAATGGAGGCACGAGCATTCTGCCTGTCCGGCGTTTATCCAGTCGCAGTCCCATGAAGAGACGCTTGACGGCACACGACACGATGCTGGTGAAAGCCGGTGGCGCCTTTGGAAGGGACAGCGGAAGGCTGGACCGTCGCGAGAGAGGAGGTGATGCGTCTATGTGCTGAAGATCGCGGTTACGTAATGGAATACTCACATAACATGCAAAATGGAGTGGGAGGATGTCAATCACCTTCAGACGGCAGCCTTTCCTGCTGAGAATTGGGCATGAGCGACGATACACAGTACCGCGCAGCGCGCCGACTCTGGTCTTGCTTAGAGTAATGCGGTGAAGGTACCCCTGATGGTTTGTCAGGGATGCTCATGGGTACCTGGTGCAACTTCCTATCGTGGTAGTTGACCCTTCAGGGGTGCTTCTGCCCCCCAGGCCTTGGAGCGCGACCCTCTGTATCGCCGAAGTATGCGACAGCCCCGTTGAAGGATTCAGACTCTCGCTCAGACTGTCCTTTGGGACAGCAGGGACAAGGAGAAATTAGGGATGAGGAACAGACATAAATTGGCGAGAATCGGGCTTTTTGTGCTTGTGTCTTTCCTGGGGGTTACCCAAGCGATGGCGGAGATACATACGTATCCCAGCGGGTATCTTCACATGCCCATCCCGGACGAAGGCCCGGGTACAATGGATCACACGATTTGGGTACCGCCAGAAGATTCGTTCAAGATCGCAGACGTGAATGTGGTGCTTACTATCGCGCATGAGATGAACTCTGATCTTCAAGTGTACCTCGTTTACGGCGGGGTCGAGGTGGAACTTTTTACCAATGTAGGCGGCCAGGTAGACAACTTTGAGAATACCACTCTTGACGATGAAGCCGCGCAATCCATTCGAGATGCTGTAGCACCGTGTACAGGTGTGTTCAGGCCGGAAGGGAGACTATCGGACTTTGATGGCATGAACGCCCACGGCAGTTGGTCGCTCCGTGTGACAGACGCCAGGAAAGCAGATTCGGGCTATTTGGAGTCGTGGACGCTGATCATCGAAGAGTGCGTACTCCCGCAGCAACCAACGGGCCCGATCCCCAACGACGGAGCGACGAATGTGCAACTGTTGCCTTGTTTGTCATGGGCGGATCCGAACGATCCCGAGACCACTTGGGATCTGTACTTGGGCGTGGATGACCCTGGCGCCGATATGTTTCTGATTGCTCATGATTTGTCTAAGCCAACGTTCTGCCTCTTAAACGCGCTGGAACCCTCGACCCAATACAAATGGCAAGTTGTTGCCAAGAACCCGTGCGGTCAGACACCCGGTGTTTGCTCGTCGGGAACCTGGCGGTTCACAACGACGGGCCCTCCCGCAATCTTGTGCCGGGACATAACAGTCCCCGCTGATAGGAACTGTCAAGCTGATCTGAAGCTTGACGACATCGTGTGTTGGTACGATCCTTGCGACACATCGGTAGAGTGGATTCTAGATCCATCAGGTCCTTATCCGATAGGTCAGACTCCCGTCACGGTCATCGCGACCAATAACAACGCCGCCTCGGCGAGTTGCACGGTGACGATTACGGTTCTTCCGACCGCCTATTGCCACAAGCAGCAAGCCCTTTGCATCCTGGAGTCTGTTCTGGCGTCGCTGGGATACGCCGATCAGAACTTGCTCACGGCGATTGACTACCTCAGAATGAGCCTCGGTGATAATGTCGATCTATTGGAGGACTCCCGGGTGTTCTGGGCGGGCCCGAACCGCGTCGCCCACCGTCAAGGTGGATTTGCGGGGCACCGGGTTTTTGAGTTCGAGCAGAAAGCCTGCACGCTGCTGATGACCTTCGTCGACACCGTGGGAGCAGCTTATGCGGAAGACGTGAATGAAGTATGGCGACTCTTGGCCGAGGCAGACAGGCAACTGGCAGATACGGCCATCTCAGACGCTGTCTTTCATGGCGCTATGGAAGAGGCGGAGCAGGCGAGGACGCTTAGAAACGCAGGGAATTGGGCCGCGTGCAGCGGAGGTCGGCAGATCCCGAAGGTAGCTCTGAAAAGGTATTACGAGGCATGGCAGAAGGCCGTGTACGGCCTGGGTTCGACCACCGACTATAACCGCGACGGAATACTGGATGTTGAGGACCTTCTGATGTTCTCGGATGATATGCTCGCAGAGATGGCAGATTGACGGAACCGCTCGCGAATACGTAAGGGTTGTGCGGCCAACCGCTGACGGACGGGCTGCCCGAGTTGGCGTCGCAGATGCACTAGTGACATCATGCCTTTCCTTCGCCGGGTTCTTTAGGCGAAGGGAAGGCATTGATGGCAAGCAGCTAATCACTAAACGAGCCCAGGAGATGCTACTGTGACGCGTCCCTCGGGCAGAACGTCCCGGTGAAATGTCAACGATGGAGGGGCAGGAGAAAGCATCGCTCGGTTGTGATGTGGTACAGCCTTGCTGTGCGCGCAGCCACAGCGCCTCACAAGGGCTTTGGGAGTCTGAGGTGTCAGCCGCTTCGCGGATAGTATCATGGTGGCAGACAAGGCATATCGCAAACAAGATGGCTGCACTTGGCTTCTCAAGTGGATTGCCATGCTGTGGGTGGAGTTGCGCCGAAGCAGATGCGATAAGGTAGTACCGGGACCGCCCGGGACCCGGCTGTTCAGGGCATTCAGGCGCTACGATTGATCTGACGAGTTTCTGGTCGCCATGACCAGAAGGCACTGCAAGGGACCTTGCTGACGCGGGGGACTCATCCCGCTACCGACAGGGGACCGGGAGAGAAACCTTGGTCGGGTGATACCACAAGCCCAGGCAAAAAGAAAACATCGAGTAACGATGCGCTACCCGATGTTTTCCGGAGGGGAGAAAAATCCTAATCTTAACCATCGCCTTATCGGCAACCACGTACCCCCTATTTGGCCTACGTGCACCGCTCTTTCACGTCCTATAAGCCCTACGCTGCGCATCTGCAAAGGTTCGCCCTCCTGGGTCGGATTTTCAGTCCGGGCGTTTGAGCGTCCTGAATGCGCCTTGTGACAGGTCTGCGCCGTGGGCTCACCTTCGGTCTGGGCCGAAAACCCCGTTTCTCCGGGGTGTAACATGGGATTTCTCCACTGTCGGCGGGACCGGGATAATGGACGACTGAGACGGATAGCCCCCTGGCCCATTCGGTCGCAGTTGGCTCGCCCGGTGACTTAACACTGGTCATCCGCAAGGACTTCGTGTTTGCGGACACGGGAGTGTCCAGCGGCGCGCGCCTATGCTTCCTGAGAATCTCCCCAAAATCGTGTTCAGTCAGACCGTTGGACAGCCGATGGAATGGCACAGATAGAGGGTGGAGCTGCCACGCACGAAGGTTTCGCACCGCAATGCGATGGCGTCAGAGTTCTTTCCCAGCGTTTGACAATGCTCTTTGGCAGACCCGAACATGCCGTTGCGAGTTGCGCGGCGTCCGAGTCTGATAATTGCGAGAGACGTTGGAGGAAGCGAAGTATGGCACGTAAGAAGCCGATATTGTTGGTGGAAGACA
>CAZGRF010000254.1:0-5893 GCA_964527825.1 uncultured Pirellulales bacterium | reverse complement strand
CGGGTGTACACGTGCGGCATCTTCGGCGCCTTTGCCCAGCTTGATACGTTCCCGCAACAGATGGAAGCCTGGAACAAGAAGACCGGCGGCAAGAGCAAGCAGCTTGACCAGCAAATCTCGAAATGTGTCAGTCATTGCGCGACGTGGATTGCGGTGTACCGGCCCGATCTCTCGTATCAACCGCAAGAACCCGCGTTCAAGCCCGATTTCTCGAAACCCTTCTACCAAACGGCGGTGTTCTATTACGTCAAGCCGGACAAGTACGAAGAGGCTCAGGTGGCGGCCCAGAAGATCAAGCAGATGCACGAGCAAAAACAAGCCACCTGGGGTTACGAGATATACGAGATGATCTGTGGCGACGGCGTGCCCGCCTTCGTAGCTATATCGATGGCCAAGGACAAGCTGGATTTCGTGAAACTCGAGCAGAACAATCAGGAGAAACTCGGAAACGATCTCACGAAACTTATGAACGACTGCGTTCACGTCCTCACGAAGATGGAGAGGAGGGAAGGAACCTTCGTCCCAGAGGCCAGCTACGTGCCGGAAGGAACCTTCTGACAACGACGAGCACGGGATCGACGTCGACGACAACGGCATCGCTGGCCACGGTGCGGCACGGACAGACCCCGCTTGCCGTGACGGGCTGAGCCGCAGAGACGCGTGGGGCGGTTGAGGTGGCCCAAGCCGCCTTCGGCTTGGGAGTCTGAGAACTCACCCCCGAGGGCGGGGGTGCCACATGAGGCGAGCCGCATGGGCTAAGGGTATCTTTCCCCTTGCGTTTCGCGGCGGCCGCGGTCATACTAGCGAATGAGATGCACGCGCGATGGCGGACACGCCGGATGAGAACTGTATGGGCCCAGGTCCATCCTACGCAACGGGGTCTGGCGACGATGGTGTTGTTGGCATGTTGCCTATTGGCTGGGCGGGCGGAGGCACACGCGGCGGAGGTGCGCAAGGGGGCGTTCGAGGCCGTCTTCACCGAACGATGGCCTGAATCGAGCCTGCAGCACATCTTCAAGCGGATGCAGTATCAGCCCAAGACGACCCGGTCCCTGGGCGACGATTACCGGATCAATGACGAGACTTACTCGGTCTACGTGCCCTCAGACTACACGCCCGACGCGGCCTACGGGCTGCTCGTTTGGGTCAGTGCCGGCGAGCGCGGGGACATGCCGAGAGGGTGGGAAGCGTTGATGGATCGACACAAGCTCATCTGGATCGGCGCGCACCGGTCGGGGAACAGGCACAATCTGCCGAAACGGAGGATACCGTTGGCGCTCGACGCAGTCTTCAATATGAGACAGAAATACAATATCGACACAGACCGCATCTACGTTTCCGGCATTTCCGGCGGTGGGCGCGTGGCGAGCTTCCTGGCGATGCACTATCCGGACGTCTTCAGCGGCGGCATCTTCGTCGTCGGCGTGGAGTACTGGGAACCGATGGCAGTGACAGGCGAGCCGGGACAGGTATGGAAGCCCATGCCCAAACCCCAAGCGAAGTACCTGGCCCTGGCCAGAGAACGCGGGCGCTACGTGCTCCTGACGGGAGACTATGACGGCAACCGCCAGCAAACCCAGGATTACTACGAAAACGGCTACAAGAAGCAGTTGCAGCACGTGTTCTACATCCAGGTCCCCGGCATGGGGCATGAGATGCCTCCAGCGGAATGGTATGAGAGAGCCATCGCCTTTCTCGACAGCGCGAAGGCCGCCGATGCCCGGAACGGACCCTAGTACTGCGACTACGATCAGAGTCGATGCGAGCTTGCCGGACGGGGTCGATCCATGGACCGTCCGGAAGATAAGCTCGCCTTGCTGAACTTTCCACCGCCCGGCGCATCTGGTTATATCGAGAGACCATGATGCAACCGAGTGACAAACTGGCTGAGCACGTGCTCATCATGCGTTGCCAGCTTCGGGATCGCCAAGCTCTGGCGGAACTGATCGAGCGCTACGAGCGACCGGTCCGCTATTTCATCCGGCAGCTCGCCGACAACACGGACCTGGCCGATGAGTTGTTTCAAGAGACGTGGCTGACGGTCATTCGCCGAATTCATACGCTCACCAATCCCGAGAGATTTGCCGTCTGGCTCTATCGGATCGCCCGAAACCAGGTGTACGCGGAATTTCGGCGGCGCAAGCAACAGGCGGAGCTGAACGAAACGATGGAGGCCCCAGACGATCCACAGGCCGAAGCGTTGCACTTCGAGGACGCCGCAAAGCTCCATCGGTGTCTCGGCGAGCTCAGCCCCTTGCACAAGGAGGTCCTGCTGCTGCGGTTCCTCGAGGAGATGTCCTATGAGGAAATCGCGGAGGTCCTGGACTGTCACCTCGGGACCGTCCGATCTCGGATTCACCATGCCAAGCAAGCCCTCAGGAAGAAATGGGAGGAACAACCATGACCGACAAACCGAACCTTCGCAACGAGCTTCTCAGGCAGAATGGAGCGAGTGCCGCCACGGATGCCAAGATGCGCCACAAGATCCTGGCTACAGATCAGGCGCGGGTCCGCCGGATGAGGTGGATGGTCGGCATGAGCTGGGCCATCTTCCTTGTGTTCTTCCTCCTGGCGGCGCTGCTGGAATACGGCCAGCGGCACGCCCTGCCCTTTCTGGGCTGCCGCACCGGCGAGTTCATGGTCTACTTTCCCGAGTATCGCTGGCTGGTGCCGATGGCGATCATCGTCGCCCAAGGATGGTTCGTGCTTGCAGTCATCCTGACGTTCTCGCTGCACGTGCGGTCGCGCACGATGAGCATGCACCAGATCCAGGCCACCCTGGCGGGCATCGAAGAGCAACTCAGGAAGATGGCGGAGAAGCAGCCGTAACGGGGCGTACCGGGGCTGCCCGGGCAAACTCGCCCCAAAAGCGAGAGCGGCCCGACGGGGTTTGACGTTGGACGATGGGCGTTGGTGGGGTGACAACATCTCCGTTCGGGCAGCGAACCGACGGGGTGGTGGCAGCGTATAGCCCGGCGCGGTGTATGATGAGCTATCGAAGGCCCGATTAGGGGAACTCGGTATGGCACCGGAACAAGCAGCAACAAAGACGAAGTATGACATCTCGGTCATCCGCCCGGAGCTGCGGGCGGGAGATTTCAAGTTGCGTGGCGAAGGGTACCCGCCCGAACGGCTGGCCGCGATCAAGAAGGCCCTGCGCACACTCCACACGCTGGAGTTGATGGCCCAGACGATCTACAAGTTCCAGCTCACCAAGCAGCGCAGCGAGATCAATCGTCAGCTTGTCGCGGCGATGTGCAATGAGATGGGCCACTACCAAGACTTCCAGGTCAAGCTCTACGAACACGGCTTCACGCCGAGCATCCTGCGTCCGGCCTATTGGATGGTCGGGTTCGTGTTCGGTTTCGGATCGCGCATCCTGGGCAAGAAGGCCATGCTCAAGACCGGCATCTGGGTTGAGTCCAAGGCGGTCCACCATTACGCCCAACTGCTGGAAGGCGTTGATTGGGATGACGAGACCCGCAAGGTGATCGAGAAGGACCAAGCCGACGAAGACGGCCACATCAGCCGCTGGAAGGCCTTGCTGATAGAAGCTTAGCCCGCGTCTCCCACCGGCTGCGGGTTAGGTGGACTCTATCGTGCCTGGATTGTACGACCGCGCCGCTTTAGGTATCCAGACGCCGCTGAAAAGCGTGGCCAGGCGCTTCTGTATCCCGCGTCTGATTCCTTCCGCGACAACGTCGGCGGTCCTGGGAGTATCGTGGAGAATCTCACAGGCCAACGCCCTGTAGTCGGCTGCACCCCGGCTGCGGGGCGCATACGTCAGAACCGACTCTCCCGCGCTGGGCGCCTCGGCCAATCTGACGTTTCTATGGATGACGGCGTCAAAGACGAGATCGCCGAAGATGTCGCGTAGTTCCTGCTGAATCTGCCGGCTGAACGTGCTGCGCTCTTCGACAAAGGTCAGCAGCAGGCCGATGCTCTCCATGGACTCAGGATGGAAACGCTCGCGGATGATGCGGGCGGTCTCCAGCAAGCGCTTGAGCCCTTCGAGCGCGTAGTAGTGGACCTGGACCGGCACGACAACATCGGTGCTGGCGACCAGCCCGTTGAATGTCAGGACGCCCAGCGAAGGCGGACAGTCGATCACACACAGATCATACATCTCACTTGCCGCCCGAAGGCTGTCGCTGAGCAACAACTGCCGGCCGGACATCCGGCCCAGCTCGAGTTCGGTGCTGGCGAGCATGACATTGGCAGGCGCCAAGTCAAGGCGCTCAACGCGGGTGTGCGCGACCACCGACGACAACGTTCCATTGGAATTCGTCAGTACATCGTAGATGGTGTGACCGAACGAGTCCGGGTCATAGCCCAAGCCGATGGTGGCGTGCGCCTGAGGATCGAGATCGATAAGCAGAACGCGCTTCCCGAGTTCTGCAAGAGCAGCCGCGGCATTGACCGCTGTGGTCGTCTTGCCGCAGCCACCTTTTTGGTTGACCATCGCAATGGTCCGCATAGCGACACTCACCTTTCACGCTTCGCCCCCGATAATTCGGGCGTTCTCTGTCATTGCCGCGATCTGGCAGTTCGCAGCTCCTCATCGACAAGGAGAAGTCTCAGCCCGATATCTACCGGGTCGTTTGTGGGCCTCCGGCCGGTGCAGACATCCGCCCCCGAGTGGAATCTCACGAAGCAAAAAGGGCGCATGACCCACAAAAAGCGGTCAGTCCATCCGTGGGATTGTACGTATACCCTCCTTCGTATTATCTATAGTATATCGCTGCGCAGCGAGAATGTCAATTGCGATATTGCCGAATTCCGTGGAATTATGGCCGGCAAGCCGCTCGGCGCGGGACCCAGAGCCTGGGCCAAGCCGGTACAGGCCCCGGACAGACAGGCAAATCGGGATCCAAAGGCCGCTGCCGGCGCGGGTGCAATCTTGACCAAAACATGGGGGTCATGCCTGTGCCGGCGGCGCGAAGATCCCTCGCTTGCAGGAAAAACAGTCCACCTCGACCGCTCCGCTCTGCGGGCTGGCGCCTGCACAGAGCACAACATAGCTGTCATCGTAATCGTTGCCGCTGCCTGCAGTAACGAGGAAGTCGTTCGATGCAGGCACCCCGCGGAGATGGACCTCGACAAGGTGGGTGCCGCTTCCCGATCACACCATCGGCTTGTCCTTCGCCGAAGGGCCAGCGGCCCCTGCGGCGGGCTCAGTGCTTTCGTCGGTCTTGTCTTGCTTGTCCGGCGGGTTGCCGGGAGCCGGCCGGTAGCGTTTCTCAAGCTCCTCGATACGCTGTTGCACGCGTTCCATCTGCTCCTGGATGCGCTCAAGCATGCGCTGTTGCCTTTCGGACCACCGGTCGAAATCAGGCATCGGGACGGTAAGATCCTTGAAATACCGCCGGTACAGATTGGGGTCGGGCGGCTTCGGCAGCGGGATCCTCCCAATGCGAAGCCTTTGCTTGGAGGATTTCAACGCCCCCTGGATAGCCTCTTGGGCCGCAGCGCGATACTTCTCCGGCAGCTTCTCAAGCTCGCCCACCGTGGCCGAGTGCTCGGTGTCATCGACCTGCACGATAACCTGAGTATCCTGGTCCTTCGGGTCGCCCTCAATGGTGATCGTGTAGTCCTCGCCATCCGTGGTATGATGGTAGGTGTAACGCTCCTGGAGAAACTTCTTCACTTCGACGTTGATATCCGGAATCTTGTCGAATGGAATCTCCGTCCAATTCTCACCGTTCGGACCGATTCGGAAGAACTTCCCAGGACGCCACGACGTGATGATCTCCGGCTCGGCGGGATACTTCCACTGCGGATTCTCGTTGATCGGCTTCAGCTCGAACTCGAACGTCTTTCGCTGACCGAGATGGACGATCTCGAGCGAGACCTTGGTGCCGACTCTCGCCTTCTGTATGGCACCGATAAACTC
>CAZGRF010000253.1:0-5909 GCA_964527825.1 uncultured Pirellulales bacterium | reverse complement strand
TTGAACGCGGTTACGCCGGACGCTCCATGTGGCAGTGGAGCGAACTGCCGGAGAAGCTCAGCCCTCGCTATGCTGATTACGCACGCGCCTGTGCCTCCGTCGGCATCAACGGCGCGGTGATCAACAACGTCAATGCCGACCCGCGCATGCTCTCGGCGGAGTACCTCCGAAAAGTTGCGGCGCTGGCGCAGGTGTGGCGGCCTTACGGCGTGCGCATGTATCTGAGCGTCAACTTCGCTTCCCCAGTGCGGCTGGGTGGGCTGGAGACAGCCGATCCGCTGGAGCAGAGTGTGATCGACTGGTGGAAGGCCAAGGCTGATGAGATCTACGGCCTCATTCCCGACTTCGGCGGTTTTCTGGTCAAGGCAAACTCCGAGGGACAACCCGGACCGAAAACCTATGGCCGCACTCACGCCGAGGGGGCAAACATGCTGGCCGACGCGCTTGCTCGGCACAAGGGCAATGTCATGTGGCGGGCATTCGTCTATGACGAAGACATCGACCCGGATCGCGCCAAGCGCGCTTACATCGAGTTCACGCGGCTCGATGGACAGTTCCGCCCGAACGTCGCGATCCAGGTGAAGAATGGCCCGATTGATTTTCAGCCGCGCGAGCCGTTCCATCCGCTGTTCGGCGGGATGAAGCAGACTCCCGTTATCGCCGAGATTCAAGCGACGCAGGAGTATCTGGGCCAGGCTAAACATCTCGTCTACCTTGGCACGATGTGGAGGGAGTTCCTGGACTCGGACACGCACGCCAAGGGCAGCGGTTCCACCGTTGCCAAAGTGCTGGCGGGCAAAGTCTATCCCAGCCGCGTCACCGGAATGGTCTCCGTAACGAATCCCGGCATGGACACCAACTGGTGTGGACATCATTTCTCGCAGTCGAACTGGTATGCGTTCGGCCGACTCGCGTGGAATCCCGAATTGTCGGCCGAGAGGATCGCCGATGAATGGACGCGCATGACCTTCACCAATGAGGAGAAGACCGTGGCGGTCATCCGCGACATGATGATGGGTTCGCGTGAGACCTTCGTGAACTATACGATGCCCTTGGGTCTGCACCATCTCATTGGCGGCAATCACTACGCGCCGATGCCCTGGAACAATCGCGCCGCGCGAGCCGACTGGACCGCGACGTACTATCATCAGGCTTCCGAGGACGGCATCGGCTTCGACCGAACGAAGCGGGGCGGCCGCGCCGTCGAGCAATACTTTCCACGTGTCTGTGACATGTTCGATGACATCACGAAATGCCCCGAGAGATTCCTTCTCTGGTTCCATCGTTGCGCATGGGATTACCGAATGAAATCGGGCAAGACCTTGTGGGACGAGCTTTGCGCGAAGTATCAGCAAGGAGCGGAACAGGCCGCGGCGTTGCAGAAAACGTGGCAATCGCTCGACGGCAAGATTGACTCGCGTCGGCACAGGGAAGTGGCCGAGCGTCTGGTTATTCAGGTCGCGGACGCCGCGAAATGGCGCGATCAGATACTGGAGTACTTCGGACGCTTCAGTAAACGTCCTGTCTGATGTTTGATCCCATGACACCGATTTGCTTCGGCTTCCAGGGAAGAGGATCGCGATAGAGTTCAGAGTTTGGGCTTGACCCCCAAGAAAGCCAAGAAGGCTACATCGCTGACACGGGGAGTGGAATTATGCGAAAACATGTTCTTACTGTCCTGATTATCATCGGTCTGACCGGGGTTTTCGCAGATACCTACGGGTGCTCGGCCGTCTGCCTCAACAAGAAGGGGCAGCTCATTCTTGGGAACAATATGGACTGGATCACCGGCGACGGCATGATCGTCGTCAACAAACGCCATGTCAAAAAACGCGGCTTCTGGTATGAGAACAAGCCTGATTGGACCTGGACCTCCAAATACGGCAGCATTTCCTTCAATACGGAAGGACGCGAATTCCCCATTCGGGGCATGAACGAGGCCGGACTGGCGATTGTTGAGTTGATGCTGTCCGAAACGCAGCATCCGTCATCCGGCGGCTTGCCCGTGCTTTGTGGTTCGCAATGGATCCAATACCAACTGGACACCAGCGCGACGGTCGAAGAGGTGCTCGCCTCCGACAAGGTGGTCCGTATAGAACCGACGGACTGGGAAGGCATGGCGTCGCACTTTCTCGTGTGCGACAAGTCCGGAACCGTTGTCGCCATCGAGTGGCTGGAGGGGAAAAGGACTGTCTACACCGATGTCACCTTGCCGATACCTGCATTGGTCAACAGCGCCTATGAGTCGTGCATTACGACTGGGGACGATCGTTCGGGACGCTTCAAATCTTTGGCCGACTTGTACAAGGCGTACGATACCGCCCAGAGCAGTGATGGGGTAAGCTATGTTTTTTCCATACTCCAGGCCGCCAATTTGTACTCGCCGCCCTTTGAGACACGATGGTCGATGGCCTTTGACGTGCGCGCCATGCGGATCACCTGGAAAACCATGTCGAACAACAAGTTGCGGTACGTCGATTTCAAAGACTTTGAATTTTCCTGCAAGACCGACGTCGAGGTACTGGACGTCAACGACGGCGATACCGGCAACGTACGCGCCGCGTTTGTTCCTTACACGATCGACTTCAATCGAAGATTCGTTACGCGCATCTATGCTCTTTACAACCAGCACAGTGATCTTCTCGGCAAGGAGTATTCACAGGAGAGGATCGACGGGATCATCGCCTACCCCGAAACTACCATCTGTGCTGCTAACGACTGATAGGGGAAAGCAGGGGGCAGGAAAGGCCAGGCCTGAACCTGCAACTCTATTGGCATTCCCTTCTGTGGAATAATCGATTCTGCGTCTTCCCCATGTCTTCCTGTATCGGGACCATGCCGGATTCCTTGTCTTCGAATCCTTGGGCTATGGTTGCAGTCAGCTCACTTCAGACTCAGGGCGTCACCCGCACGACGCCTGCCGACAGCGCGGGCATGGTGAATTTGACAGTCTGCCCTTCGACGGTAGCGGTAGCGGGTACGACCTTGATGTTGTCGGGCTCGTCAAGGGTGTTCTTCACAGTATCGTCGCCCGGGGCAACCAGTTGCATCGTCGCGGTCTTGGGCTTCAGGTCGCCGTCGAGGTAGATCGAGGCTTCAACCGCGTTGCCGGTCGGGTTGACCGCCTTGAGGAACACGGTCTGCTTGTCGGCGGAACGCGTGGCGACGAAATTGAGCGGATGGTCCGGCCCGTCCACCGCCAGGAGATTGGGGGCGAACGAATCGCGCCAGAGTCTCATCACGACGTAGTTGCTGGCCGGGAACCAAGTCTTCTGATCGAAGTTGATCAGAGCGTTGTCCCAATCCCTCGTTACGCCCTGCTTGCGCAGGAACAGGGCGGGGCAGGACATGGTGACGATGTCGGCCTGGCGTTCGAAGGCGTTGAGAATGCCGCCGGCGTAGAGCCCCATGCGCCAGTCATTGCCCCGGCGGTTTTCGGTAAGGTTCCATTCGGAGACGTAGACTTTGATGTCAGGGTTCTCGGATTCTCTGATGATCTCGCCGCGGGTCTTGAGGAACTGTTCGTATTTGTAGGGGTCTTCGACGTAATCGGCGGGGACGAAGATGCCGTTGTAGTAGTGGGGCGAGATGATGTCGAAGAGCTTGCCAGCCTCTCGAATCATGTTGCCATCCCAGTCGACCTGGTTGGCCTGGCCGCGGGGCGTTTCGTAGCCGTAGCTGCCGACGACGGAGAGCTTGAGGTCGGGGTACTTGGCGCGGATGGCCGGACAGAAGCTCTTGATGACGTCGAGGTAGCCGGAGATCTGCATGCGCCAGGTTTCGTTGTCGATCTCGAGAGTCTTGAGCTCGTAGGGAGCGGGGTGGCCGTACTCGGCGCGCAGCTTGCCATACTCGGTCGTCGCGTCACCCATGCAGTATTCGAGCAATTGGAGGGCGTCCTCGACGCCGCGCCGGGTGTTGATCACGATGATGGGCTCAGCCTTGACCTTCTCGCAGAACTGGATGAATTCGTCGACGCCGAACTGATACGTGTCGCGGTCATTCCATTGGTCCATGGGATGGGGCAGGCGTTTCTCACGTGGACCGATCATGTTCTTCCAGATGTAGCTGCTGGCAAAAGCCCCGCCGGGCCAGCGGATCGAGGCGGGCTGAAGGTCGGCGACCGCCTTGAGCAGGTCGGGCCGGTAGCCTCCGGTCGCCAGCGCCGAGGCGGAGAAGAGGGAGACTTGGTCGACGTTGACCGACCCCGAAGAGGGGCAACGGATCAACAGTGAGGTGGCGTCAACCGTTTTCGATGCCGTGAACTCGACGGTGAACTTCTGCCACCGGTCCGCAAGACCCGTGAAGGTCTTGCTGAATGCCGGCGTGTCGCCATCGTAGAATGTCGCGACGACGCTGCCGCTGCCGCGCGCATAGAGCGAGAACGTGTACTTCTCGCTTTGCTTGAGGGCGATATTCTGCTGGCGGATGCCAGGCCCGGTGGTCGAATTGCTACCGGCTTTGGCCGCAAGGTGCGCCGAAACTTCGGCATTGAAGGGATTGTCCCGGTCCATGGAGACCTCGTTGGCGTCGCCGACGAACTCCCAGTTCCGCGGAGTCGTGGCGGTTGGCGCGTTGGCAGGTGCGCTCCGACGCCGCATGCCGCGTCCCGGAAATGCGGGACGCAGTTCCAGCGTGCCGTTGAGAATCTGGTCTCCCCAGAGTCCGCCATGGACGGAGTTGAAGATGTGTTCGAGGAATTGACCGTAGATGCCGGTGCTGACCGTCTTGGTGGTTTGATCCGTGTGAACGGTCAGGGCAACAGGTTCGGCCACGGCAAAGGACGTCAGGCCGAGGGTCACGAAGGGAACGATGAGCCAGCTCTTCATGGGTGTCTCCAGCACGTTACCGATAGAGAATCGCCTGTCACTCGTCTGCCCGCGCCGAGCGCTGCGCGGGCGAACCGAGCACTGGTGTCGACAAAAGAGATCGACACGGTGTCTTCAATATGTCAAGGTGCTACAGGTTCGGTAGCAGGTTGTGCAGGTTCGGTGATCTTGTAGCCCAGTGTCGAAAGCATCTTCTCTGCATATCGTTTTCCGAACTCCCTGGAACCTGCCGAATTGAAATGCATATGGTCTGGATTGCATGTGCAACCCGCCGAGGAAATAACGTAGGAATTGGGAAGGGTCTTCGGCAGCTCCGCCATGATCTTGTTGAAGCCCGCACAAGCGCCGCCCTGGTCGGCGTTCACGGTTTCACCTGCCAGAAAAACCACGTCCTCGGGCTTGAGATTCAGGTCCTTGATGAGATCATCGTAAATGCCCTTCACCTTGTTCGGCCATTCACGGTCGTTGGCATTGGATTCGCCCTGATGCAGCAGGATGCCCTTGATCACGCCATCGGCCTGCGCCACTTTGGCCATGTCGACAAGATATTGATATGGGTTTCCGTCGTAGTTCTTGACGAGATTCTTCATCCAGTCCCGCTCCGTATCGAGATATGTCTTGAAAGTGTCTTTCTCGAACAACTCAATCTTACAGCCGGGCACCGACACTTTGATGACACCCACGCGAATATTCTCCGGCAGGTTGGCAACCATCGTTTTTCCGAAAGAGTCGATCATGCAAATGCCGCGGCCTTTCGCAGTTAGTGGCGGAACAGCATGATACCAGTGATCCTTTGTCCAGCCCCGACTGGGATTATCAAAATCCGCCATAACCTGAAAACGCTCATCAACGACTCGGTCTTCCTCGTTCATTCGTCCCCCGCTCTCCATGTTGGACTGGCCAAAGCAGAGGAAGACATAGAAGTTCGGATCCGGATCGGCAGAAGCCTTCGGCACGAACGAGAGGAACGCTGCCAGCAAGAGTACCATCAGTTTCATCTTCATAATGATCGCCTCCAACCTCGAACAGGGTCTTGGTGTCCCCGCGTGCACTGAGCACAGCGAGGGTGAATCGAGCAGC
>CAZGRF010000252.1:0-5937 GCA_964527825.1 uncultured Pirellulales bacterium | reverse complement strand
GGCTGCCCCACGACAGGTGCGCCGAATGCCACAGGTAGACCCATGACCAGGCGAGGATCGTGCAGTAATAGATGACGATGCCGGCGCTGAGTCCGGCCGCCCACCAGCCGAACCATTGCAGCGGCTTGCGGATCGCCCCGAACGACAGCGGCGCCCCTTTTTGCAGGCGCTGGCCCAGCCCCATCTCCAGGATCAGCATGGGAATGCCGGCGGTGAACAGGGCCACGAAGTAGGGGATGAGAAAGGCGCCGCCGCCGCTGGAATAGGCCACGTGAGGAAAACGCCAGACGTTGCCCAGACCGACCGCTGAGCCGACGGCCGCCATGATGAAGGAGGTTCGACTGTGCCACTGTTCGCGCGTTTCCGGCATGGCCTCATGCCCTCAAGGTCACCACAATCGAGACTCACAGCGTACAAGGCGGCTGAGGATAACGTGACATGCCGGAGAAGGCAAACCAAAACGACCAATGTCTGCTCAGTGATCTGCTTCGCCTGTGGTCAATTGCGTCCCCCTGAGAGGACCTGCAGCGACGTGCGTATCGCAACTGAATTGGGGTCCAGCCTGAGGGCCGTGCGGAGTTCCTCGAGGGCTTCCCCGCTGAGCCCTTTCCGCGCCAGCAGGGTGCCGAGGCTGCCGTGGAGAGTGGCGCTGTCGGGCGAGAACACCAACCCCCGACGGCAAATCTCAATCGCTTTGTCCATCTTGCCGCGATCGGCCATGATGCGCGCAAGACCGTTATAAGCGGGAATACAGTCTCTCTCCCATTGGACCGCCTGCATGTAGTGCCGGGCGGCCTTGTCGGTCTCGCCTTTCTTCAGGTAGGTTTCGCCGAGATAGAAGTGTGCCGTGCCGCAGGTGGGCTTCTTGCGTATCGCGGTCCGGAACTCGTCGATGGCGTTGTCGAGATCGCCGAGCGCGTACAGCACAGTCGCCAGGCTGTTGTGTCCCAGCCAGGAGTGGGGCAGGTGACTCTGCACCCAGCGAAACTGCTCCGTCGCGGCGCGGTAGTCCCGGGTCTGCTCGGCCAGGAACTGGCCGTACTTCCAACGCAGCATCCAGTCCTGTCCATCGTTCTCCACGGCCCAGCGATCCTGTTCCGCCACCTGGGCCGGCGCCGGGCCCGTTGCGTCGGCTTTGAGAGCAGCGACGTCCCGCTCCATCCGTTCCACCTGCTCTTGGTGGTAAAGCTGATTGGTGAATGGCGGTCTCTTGATGAAGTCGTTGAGGACTTTGTCGGCGATCTTGTATCGATCCCATGCGGTGTACGCGAGGCGTCGCGCGCATTGGGCCTCAGTCAGCGGCCCGAGTTCCGCGGCGCGCGTGCGCCTGACGCGTTCCGGGAGCACCTTCTCGACCTCGTCAAATATCGACTTGGCCAGGAGATAACTGCCGGTGAAATTCAAGTGTACGTGCTCGTAGAAAAGCTCCGTGCCGGGGACCTGCTCGGGGCTGTTCTGCTCGAACACGCGGACGGCGTCGACGAGCCGAACGCCTTCGGCGCTATGGCCCGCGACGTCGCGAATGATCTCGTTGATACGCTCGTCCGCACGAAAGCGAAGCGTGTCGAGCCGCAGCGCCTCGGCGTATTTGTCGGCGGCCTTGCCATATTCGCCCAGGAGCCAATAGCACCGCCCCAGGCGGAACTCCAGGTCGGCGTAGGAATCGTCGATCTGGGCCGCAGCGAGATAGCGCTCGACCGCCTCGGCATAGCGGCCCGCGTCTTCGTGCTCTGCCCCCTCGCGGTAGATTGCGTCCCACTGTCTTTCCTGTGCCTCGGTCAGATCGCCGCGATGCAGCGATCCGAAAGGTGGATTGTCCTTCAAGTTCGCTCCGACCGTGCAGACGACGACCTTCGCTCCGGCGTTGTGGCCGGCCGCGATGATGCCTTCGAGGTTGCTCTGGAAGTGGCGGTAAACCGCCTGCAGGCCGGCATCGTCCGCACGCACCTGCTTGTCCAGGAACATCTCCAAACCCCGCCACATCTGCGGTGCGTTGGCGCCGGCTCCCGCCGATGCGAGTGCATTCGACAGCAGTTGTCCCAGCCGCGTGCCTTTGAAAGCGATGGCGGCCCGAATCACCGGCAGATTCCCCGAAAAGGGGGCGAATACCGTTCCGGCGCCGTATGGTCCCACCACTTCGTTGTTGCCCAAATAGACGATGAACAGGTCGGGCTCGTGCCGGGCGCAGCCCTTGGCGATTTGAAGCACCGCGTGCGAGTTGATGGCGGCCATGCCCGTATTGATGATCTCGAAGTTGACGCCGGGGTATTGGTCCATCAGCATGACGCGCAGCATCCGGGCGAAAGAGAACATCGGCTCGGGCACGCCCATCGCGGCCGAGGCGCCCAGCACGAATATACGGCACGTATTGTCCGGTTTGACCGCTGGGAAGATATACGGCATCGCTTCGCGCGCCAGGTGGCGCGGGAAGAACCGCCAACTGAACTGAGCGTTGTCACCGTAGCAGGTCTTTCCGTCTACCTTTACCTTGATGAACGGCCCGGCCGGGTGTCCGTAGCCAAAGACGCGTAAGCCAAGCTCGACGGCCCCGAAGAGCACCGCCGGGATGACAAAAACGGCAACCGCCCGGAACGCCCACAGACGCCACCCGGTTGGCTTGGCGGCGACCTTTCGTGCGGCCCTCGACGTGTGCTTGTCGGGAGCGGGGCGGCCGCCTTGCCGAGCCTGATGCTTGCCGGCCTTGCGTCCTTTGCCGCCTGCGCCTGGCGAAGATGACCGTCGTTTGTTTCTGCCAGCCATTGGGTATGTGCTTTCCTGCCTACAACTGTCTGTTCAAGGTGCCGAACCACCCGTGTTCGGATTATATCACACCGGCGCGGGGCGGTCACGAATCGGTGCCGCAAGTCGCTCCGGCGGCGTCAGATCGCCCTCGACACCGTCGAAGTGCTCCAACAGGCCAGAGAAGCGATGAACCGCTCGGAAGCCCGCGAAGCCGTTCGCCAACTCCGGGCCCTGAAAGCACTCAGAGAGGACAGCTCATAGCGCAAGGTACTGTCAGAGGGCAGGGGGTTCGCCCGTGAAGTAGGGCGCGAACACCTGCTCGTGGAAAACCAGCAAGGCGCCCCCACGGCCGCGTGACAGGCGCACTATGCGCGACTTGGGCGAAGCGATAGCAGGATACGATAGAACGTGGGCGTGGCGATGAGTGAGAACAGGACCGAGATGCATACCGCACCGATGACGGCAATGGCCAGCGGCCGGAGCATGTCGGCGCCCGAGCCGATGCCGTAGGCCAAAGGCAGCATGCCGAGCATGGTCGTCAGCGAGGTCATGAGGACGGGCCGCAAACGGCGCCGGCCGGACCGCACCAGGGCCTCATCCGGCGAGAGGCCTTCGGCTTGCAGGTGGTCCACGAAGTCGAGCATCAGGATGCCGTTCTTGGCGACGATGCCCACGCCGATGATCGCGCCGAGGAACGAGACGACGTTCAGGGACGTGCCGGTCAGGTACAAGGCCATCACCGTGCCGAACAGGGCCAGTACGGCGCCCAGCACGATGGCGACCGGCTCGGAGAAGCCGCGGAATTCGATCAGCAGGACGGTGAAGACTAGGACAATCGCCATCACCAGAACGACGAGGAGATTCTGGAAGGACTTCTGCTGCTGCTCGTAGAGGCCGCCGAACCCGATGGTCCCGGGCGGAATCGTCGTGTCCTGGCTGAGGCGTTGGCGGATTTCGGCCATGGCGCTGCCCATGTCACGACCCTCGAGACGGGCGGTGACGGCCACGTCCTGGCGCATATCCTCCCGCCGCAGCTCGAGCTGGCCGGGCTCTTCGACGACGTCGGCCACTTGCAGCAGCTTGATGAGCCGGCTGGCCGGCGTGCGGATCGGCAGGTCGAGCAGGGTCGTGACGCGGTCGGTGGCGCCGGCCTCGACGAGGACGCGAATGTCGATGACGCGGTCGCCCTCCAGGATCGACGAGGCGGTCTGTCCCAGCATGGCGGTGTTCACCGCAGCCGCGATTTCATCGACCGTCAAGCCGAAACGCTCGGCATCGGTCGTCCTGACCTGCAGGTGGAGCGAGTTGCCCGTGTATACGAGTCCGTCGAAGGTATCGACGACGCCTCGGACCTGCTGGATGCTCTGCTCGATTTCGGGGGCCTTGCGCTTGAGAAAGTCGATGTCGGTGGAGAACAGCTTGATCTCGATAGGCGACGGGGCCCACATCAGATCGCCGATCAGGTCGCCCAGGATGCCGGGAAACTCCCACTGCAGGCCGGGCACGGCCACGTTGAACTGGTGCCGCAGGTGCGCAATGACCTCGTCGGTCGTCCGCTTGCGGTCGGGCTTGAGCTTGACGAGGAAGTCGCCGGTATGGGGTTCCGCGATGGCCAGCGCCAGCCGGGCGCCGGTCCGCCGCGAGTAGCTTTCCACCTCCGGGACCGTCTTGAGGATCGCCTCGGCCTGCATCAGCATCTGGTCCGTCTGCGCCAGGCTGGTTCCGGGCCGGCCCACGTAGTCGATCACGAATCCGCCTTCGTCCATAGGCGGCAGGAACTCGCTCTCGAGCCGCTGGTAGACCAGCGAACCGGCCACGACGGTCAGGACACACACGCCCAATGTCACCCAGCGGTGCCTCAGGGCAACGCGGATCGCCCTCTCGTAGATGCGGATCAGCAAACCCAGCACGGCCCCGCCTTCCATCGATCCTTCCGACATGCGCGGGTCCCGGCGCACCTTCATGAACCAGGGCGCCAGGGAGGGGGTCACGGTGATCGCCAGAACCAGGGAAGTCAGCAGAGACACCACCATCGTCATGGCCAGGGCACGAAAGAAGACACCGGTAATGCCGTCGAGAAAGGCCAGCGGAATGAACACCACCACGGGCGTCAGGGTCGAGGCCACCAGCGGGCGGAACAACTCGCCGACGGCGCTCTGGACCGCGGCGATGCGGCCGACGCCGCTGCTGAGCTTGGTGTGAATCGTCTCGACGACCACGATAGCGTTGTCGATGACGATGCCAATGGCCGCCGCGATGCCGCCCAGGGTCATCAGGTTGAAGGTCAGCCCCATCAGCTTCATCGCCACCAGCGTGATCAGCACCGTCATCGGAATAACCAAGGTCGCCACCGTGGTCGATCCCCAGTTCTTCAAAAACAGGTAGAGAATCGCCACCGACAGAAGGAAGCCGAACACGATCGCCTCCCACACGCTGCGGACGGACTCGCCCACGATCAGCGACTGGTCGTAGAAGAAGGCCAGCTTCATGTCGGGCGGCAGCTCCCGCCGGAGCGCGCCCAGCTCGCGGCGCAGGCTCTTGGCGATGTCGAGGGTGCTGCCGTCGGGCTGACTGCGGATGTTCAGCAGGACGGCTTCCTGGCCGTCGGCAGTGACGATGTTGAAGACAGGTTCCGGCCCGCGCTCGACGCGCGCGAAATCCCGGACCCGCGCGGCGTGACCATCCGTGACTCTGACGGGGAAATCGGCAATCGCATCCGCATCCTTCAGACGCCCATCCACGACGGTCAGATACAGGCTGTGGTTCTCCTCGTGCATCCCCGCCGAGGCGATGAGGTTGTTCTGCTCGAAGGCCTCGGACACATCCGCAAGGCTCAGGCCCAGCGCCTGGAGGCGCAGCGGATCGACGATCACGTGGTATTCTGTGGTGCGTCCACCGACGAGATCGACGCGTGCCACGCCGGGGATGCGCAAGAAACGTGGCTTGAGGTCGTATCGCGCGGTCTCCCACAGATGCGTGATGTCACGGGTCTTGCTGGTCAGGCTCACGCCGATGATCGGGAAAGCCGAGAACGTCAAACGGTGGACCCGCGTTGTCGCCGTCGCGGGCAAGGTGCTGCTGATCTGCGAAAGCCGCCCCAGCACGTACAGCTCGGACTGGACCATGTTCACCTGCCAGTTGAAGAAGACGCTCACCTCCGCCGAGCCTCGCCCCGTGGCGGAACGAATCGTGGTC
>CAZGRF010000251.1:0-5988 GCA_964527825.1 uncultured Pirellulales bacterium | reverse complement strand
ACTACAACAAGACCGGCAAGACTCCCTACTGCCACATCTACCGCCCCATCGCCGCCCTGGAGGCCGCCGCCAAGTGAGGGGACGTGAGCATGACCACGAAGGACGGACAGACCCCACTCCATTGGGCCTTCAACCGAAACAATCATCGCGGCGACAAGGCATTGGCAGCGTTGTCGCTCAAGCACGAGGCGAAGGACTGAAGAGACTCGAAACGTGAGAATGAGGACCGTTGTGCCGCCTTGCGTACAGCAAGGATGAGCCGACGAATGTAGGGTTCGCGCCGATTTCCGAGTTCAGGCAATCCGGAGTGTCAGGGCCAATATTCCGGGGGTGGAGTGGGCGGGCCTGCTGCCATCGGCATTCTCTGTGCGATGTCCATCCTGTGCAGCTTGCTGTGGGGCGCTGGCCGGGTGGAAGTACATCGGCCGCAAGCACAGAAATGCCTCATGAGATTCGCGGGGGGCGCGTGACAAGGCGAATCATGCGGCGACGGAGACAGTGATACGACCTTCGGCGTGCCTGGGAGCGAGCGGCGCCAACTCAACCTGCGTCACGGCTGCGCCGTCTCGTGATTCACGAGCCCGCAGTCCGCCGCCCATCAGGCGGACGATTCTCGGCGTGAGCACGACTACCTCCGGCCGAAGTTTTGAGGCCCTGTTCTGACAGACTGCCCAGACTCACCACATACATGGCCCGCAGGCGTGGTGTCGCCGGCCGAGAGCCCGCCTGGGCGGAGGGCCGCCCCGTCCGGCATGTCGCTTGGAGCGTATGGCCGAGATCAAGCGCATCACACAGCGGCGTGCATCACCTCTGCGTCTTGGCAAGAGCCATACTTCTCTCAGCGCCGCCTTCGAGGATCAGTCCCAGGGCGCCGCCCAGACGGGGCCATTGTGTTACCCGCAGGTGGGGCCTGCGATTAGGCCACGGCCTTCTTCCGGTAGAACAGGAAGAGGATAATCGCCAGAGCGATCAGACCCACCAACCCGTTCTCGCCGAGCGTGTTGAGCAGTGCCGTCAGGTTCGTCACAATCCCGCCGAAGAAGGGCACGGCCTTCCCGAACAGGATCTCCACCACCACACCCAGGGCGACCAGCAACAACGCAATTTCCGTAATCTCGCCCAGCCACTTCTTGAGTTCTTGAAGGTACTGCATGATCAGCTCTCCTACAACTCATTCTCAACAAGTTCATAGAACTGCACGTAATTCAAAGCATTGTACTCGGCGTGCTCCCTCCCTTTTCTTTAGTCCGATCCTCCCACCACCAAGACAATCTCCCTTGAGAATAGCCTATTTCAGAGGATGCTCAGGGCGGAAGTAGACTCGGGACCCGCATATCAGTATTGCAGGGGCGGCCCAAACCCCGCACCTGCTCTTCCTGTCTGCCCAAGAAATTTTTTCACAGATTCTCACACGCTTCGTGTCCTGTTCGCAACGGCGCGCCAACCCTCAAAGAAGCAAGGGGAAAGGACCACTCTGGCACCGATGGTGGTTTGGGTAATTTATCCTTGACTTGGCATGTTAACATAGTATAGAATGGACCCATGATATTGGACGTGCTTCAATTCTTCATGCGGGCCTTGCTGGCAACGGCGATCTTCGGCTTTGTGTGGACGCTCATAAAGCCAAGGACGCAGTCCATGCGAATCGTCAGGGCCGTCCTTCTAGTCCTGTGCCTGCTCATCGTCCTGACGGCTGTCCGGGCGGCCGGCATTTGACCCGACGCTTGTCACTTCCTTATCCACGATGGCCTTCACAATCGCATCTTGCCTTTGACCGGCGGACTCTCCGGGGCTACAATCACTCTACACTCTACTGGGTGATTCGCCGCTGGGGCGACCGCCGGGACAACCAACCGGACTATCTGGATAATGATACGAGGTAACGGACCATGGCAAACGATCAGAACCACTCAACACTCTCGCGTCGCGACTTTCTACTTGGTACTGCGGCTTCCGTGACTGCGCTGAGCGTGATAGGAGCAGGGTGTATGCAGGAGAACATGAAGAGAACCGCCAAGCGTCCCCTCCCTGTGGGCTTGCAGCTCTATTCCGTCCGCGCCGACTGTGCGAGGGACCTGCCCGGTACGGTCGCGGCCGTGGCGAAGATGGGTTACGACGGCGTCGAGTTTGCCGGCTACTACGACTACTCCGCCAAAGACCTGCGTAAGATGCTCGATGACAACGGTCTGAAATGTTGTGGCACACACACCGCCATGGACACGCTGTCGGATGAGAACCTGCCCGGCACCATCGAGTTCAACCAGACCCTCGGCAACAAGTTCCTGATTGTCCCGTGGCTGACGGCCGAGGGCCCGGACCCGGCCGAGATTTGGCGCAGGTACGCCGAACGCTTCAACGTTCTCGCCGAGAAGGTCAGGCCGCACGGCATGTATGTAGGCTACCATAGTCACGCGCATGATTTCACGCCCATTGACGGCGTGATGCCCTGGGACATTCTGTTCGGCAACACCGGCAAAGACATCGTCATGCAGATCGACACCTGCAACATGATGAGCGGCGGTGGCAATCCGATCGTCTTCCTGAAGCGTTATCCCGGCCGGTCGCTCACTATCCACCTCAAGGAATACTCCGCCACGAATCCGAACGCCATCATGGGCGAAGGCGATGTCAAGTGGGATGAGGTCTTCAGACTGTGCGAGACCACCGGCAACACGCAGTGGTACATCATTGAGGAAGAGAAGGACGCCTATCCACCGCTGACGGCCGCGGACCTATGCCTGAAGAACTACAGGAAGATGCGAAGCTGAGAGCCTTGAAATGGGCCCCCAGCGCATTCCCTGTGACTGTGCGGCGTCATGTCTTGGTTGAGTCGAAAGCCTGCGCAACCGGCAGGGAGCTTCCTATGCCTTCGGGCGGGACTCCCCGACGGTAGCACACACGCCAGCCGGAGGAATCTGGCAAAGCCTGACACCCGGGCAAGCTCGTCGACTGCAAGAGCGGTCTCAGCCGAAGGTCTTTCCGTTCCAAGCCCAGTGGGTGGCAGCCAACTCCTCGAAGGTGAGGTAAACGCGGCTCGGCGGGATCCCCAGTTCCTTCTGCAACGCCTGGCTGACCTGCGCAGCCAGGGTCTGGTTGACGGACCGGCTCAGACCGCCGATGGACTTGACCGTCACCAGGGCACTGGGCTCGGCGTCGCCGCTCATCGTCATGGCCACGTTGTCGTTAACGCAGGCCATCACGTACTGCTCGGGCTTGCCAATCCCCTCCGCGGCCAGCCGAGACAGCGTCTTGGCGAGGGCTTGTTTCTTGCTCGGATCGGGCAAATCACACGAGGTGTCAACCTGAATCAGCGGCATACTCAACTCCTTCCAGACCTTTCCAAAAGCTGCGGCTGACCTTGAGTGAGAAGACAAACAAAGGCAGAGACATTTCTGACGCGCCCCTCGTCCATGACACTACAAATGTACGATCTCAAGATGTCCCAGCTTATCTCTAAGATGCTCTGCCACCAGGCGTCGATGGCAATTGTCAGGTGTTGGCTCGCTGCATAGCAAGCACGCCCGATCCAACTCACTAAGCCGCACCTGTTTCTCCACCTCACGTTCTCTCATGAGAAGGTTGAATCTCCTTTCATACTCGACCCAGCTTATCATTCGCTTCTTGTAGGCATCGAGAATGTCCCTTGTTGGGGCAAAGGAAGAATGATGTTCATAGGCACAATCGCAGAGCTCACGGAGAAAGAAGGCAAGGTCGTCGCGCTTTGTGAAGCCTGCGAGTTGCGAGACGTTGTTCAGACGAATGTCAATCAGTCTCTTGACTCGCGCCCGGCGCAGAATCCCAAAGAAATCTGCGGCAGTTTTCTGCGTGAATCCTATCGTGTAGAGAGTCATGCTATCCATGTCGCGCTTCTGCGATTTCTGCTTCTTCTTCTCGTTCGCGATATGCTATCAGCGCAGCTTGCCTTCTGTAGGCTTCGGCGAGCCGTTGCTGGAAAGACCTGCCGAATCCGGGGAGTTCCTCATCGCCTAAGTCAAAGAGCCTTAGCAGCCGTCGCTCCGCATGGGAATTCTGTTCGCACGTGCCGTCTTCGAGTATGTGGCCCACGTCTGTGCCGGATGACTGCGAAAGCTGCCGTGAGACCAGGATCATACGATGGCACGAAATCGGGTCTTTCTCAGCGCACATCAGAGCTATCTTGCAGCGCATCATACCTTCACGTAAACGGCTCATGCCCTTCTGGAATTCCGGGTGTGTCGCCAACCGTTCATAGCTGACCACATCGTCAACATAACACGACCTGTCCTCCGGGCGCGCCCCGCATTGACCACCGAGAAACACATACCCGATTCCAGCCTGCGCCAGGGCTGTGGAAATGTCCTCTCGATTGAACTGCGGCTTGTACTTGCTGTACGGATTCGAACGCACGTCCGCCACGACCATGATGCCGTGCGCCGCCAAAAGGCGGATGAACGAGGCAGGTGCGTGAGGAGAGTACCCTATCGTATAGATTCGTTCCATGCGAATGTCACTCCATCCGACCATAACACCTTATCTGCTCGAAGAAATCGGGAAAGGTGTATATGCCATTGACCTGCATCCAAAAACCTCGTCTGCCATCGGGAGACTCATACTCACGGCTGAGACCTACGCGCACATAGGCCTCCTCCTGACCGTGGATGAAGTCATTCAGTCGCCGAAGAGCCATACGGTCACTCGCCTGCTGCATAGCGTATTCGTAGAACCCCAGATCCGTTATCGACATATACCTGAACTCTCGGCCCGATCCGTCCGTGAGGTGGGCCTTCAGCTTCGAGCTATTATACGTGTCCTGTACGATCTGTATATCCCGTGGATCGACAGGAACGGTGATAATGGAGATCTGCGGAGCCATATCTGGCGGAATATGCTTCTGACCTTCGGGAATGGTAACCGAGAAGCCCCCTGTAATCGTCTGGACGCTGCTCTCGGCCAGAATGTCGTGGAAACACTCGGAAGAACATAGCCCGCAGAACCGCAGATCTGAATATGAATGGTCTTCCACATGCGGCGGCGAAGAATGCCGCCGCCTGAACCGACCATCCAGAATTGCCCCAGGTAGAATATTGAGTTGCCGGCACTTGCTCTTCAGAAGATAGGGCAATGGACGTATGCAAATCCTCGTATCGGGAGATAGGCCCGCAATGCAGACCGTGTCCTGGTCCCTGAATCTGGTCAGGTCTGTAATGATGATTCTCATCGCTATCGGCCCCTCGTCGCCATAGACACTCCTCGCTTGGCGGCGCAGGCAGTGCACGCAACGCGCTAGCCCGCATTGGCACAGAGCAGCCAGTGTTCTCTAGCTGAGGCTTCCACTTGGGGGTATTGTCCGCCGGATGCGGCCGAGATGCAAGGAAAAAGAGATCCAGGCACCGTCTGCGATGCACCTACGGGAATCCGAGCGACAAAGCCCGCCCGGAGTCACCTGAAGTTGGTTCACGGATCAAGTGATCTAACGGTTGTCGTCATGTCGGCGGTGTCGAGGATGACGATCTGGCCGGGCTGGCCCATCCAATTGGTGGCGGCGCCGGGGTTGATGACAAGCGTCTTGGCTGCCTGGTGGATGTCCCGGCGGTGCGTGTGACCATGGATGACGAGATCGCAGGTCCGGCCGACGGCGTCGGGTTCGTGCGTCATGTGGATCGTCCGGCCGTCAATCCGGCCCTGGTAGCAACCTCGATGGACCTCGCCGCCGATGGCCTCAATGGCAGACCCGAGTGATACACGGTCGGCATCGCAGTTGCCGAAGACCGCGATGAGCCGGCCGTGCCGCAAGCCCGCGAAGAGTTCCGCCGTCGAGGGTGAGACAATATCACCGGCGTGCAAGACGCACTCCACGCCTTGCTCGTTGAAAACCTCGATGGCCCTGCAAACGTTTCGGTGGTGGTTGTGGGTATCGGAAATGATGCCTATCTGCATCTTCACTCCCAGTTGCTGAATTCATCCGGTACCGACATCGGCGACTCGGGTTCATCTTACCGTCCGTCGGCC
>CAZGRF010000250.1:0-5993 GCA_964527825.1 uncultured Pirellulales bacterium | reverse complement strand
AGCTCAATGGGAATCTGCCAATTGGGCTGGTTGCGAAACTCCATCTCGACGTAGGCTGAAAAGCCCCGATGAATCGCGGCCAGCTTTCGCACGCCCGCGTCGTAGAGGCGTTCGATAGCCCCAAGCCACAGACCGAGGTCGGCGTTGATGGGGTTCTTCACCAGGACCGGGACATCTGTCTTCTCGAGTGCATCGGCGATCTCCTGTACGGCGAATGGGCTGACCGTCGTGCGAGCGCCGACCCACAGGATGTCCACCCCATGTTTGAGACAGAGTTCGACATGTTCGCGGTTCGCGACCTCCGTGGCCGTCAGGAGCCCTGTCTCGGATTTCGCGTTTCTGAGCCACTCGAGGCCCGGTTCGCCCACGCCCTCGAACGTGTTGGGCCGGGTCCGGGGTTTCCAGATGCCGGCCCGGAACACCTTCACGTGAGGGCATCGGGACAAACCTCGCGCGGTCGCCAGTACCTGTCGGGCGGACTCGGCACTGCAAGGACCGGCAATGACCCACGGAACGTGGTCGTACGCGAGCCAAGCGTCGATAGGCGCGATTGTCCGATTCAATTTCTTGAGTGTTTCCGTTAGCTTCGCCACGGTAGAGCAGGTCCTCACGATTGGGCTTCACTCCGCTCGGGAACGGCGTAACCGGAACATTATAGCCAGGCAGCGGCGTCCATACCAATAGCGTTCGCCTCATAACCGGCCTGGGTTCGAGAGGGCCGAGCCGCGTGGCAGGAACGAGCAGGGCTTTGCATGGCGCTGCCTCTAGGACGCGAGAGAGGCTCCCTTGCTGCCATCGCAACTTTGCCATTGAAATGTCCTGGAGAATCGGATATAAGACTGCGTTTGTGTGCCGGTCCGGGATGGCGGTGCCTTCAGGGCACAGGCGCCCGGCGGGAGGAATGACAGGTCGTCGAAAAGGAGCTTCTGGGCTATGAGACGCTATAGGGGACAAAGGCCGCTGTATGAGGCATGGAGCCGAGCGCGCGCCAAGCCCCAGCGGCTGGGCTTCCTGGAGAGGCTGCGGCCTCAGTTGGAGAAGCTGCGCAGACCCGCGACGCGGAAGCCGATAAAGCCGATGGAGGCGCCGGCGCCGGACCCTGAGCCGCCGTCACCCGTCGCGGTGAAACCGCCGAGGCCGGTCCAGGTGCCGGAACCGGCTCCGGCAGGACCCGCCCAGACATGGCTCAAGCCCAAGCCGGTCCAGTTCCACGCCGGCCGAATCGAGATTTCACTACCATACCAGATCGGCATTGCCATAGGTCTGCTCTTGGTTCTGTTCTTGCTCGTCGCATTCAGGCTCGGGCAGATGGACCAGAGGTCTCGCTATACCACGGGCAATCCGCCGGTGCGCTCAGCGCCGGCGAGCGTGGGTGGGCCGGCATCAGGCTCTATGGTCCCGTCTGATGAGAAGACCGCCGCGGTCGGATCCGCCACCGCGCCAAGCACCGGCGACAACCTCATTGTAATAGCCAGGTCGCCGATCAAGGCCAATCTGGTTCCCGTGGCGCAGCATTTTGCGGAGCACGGGATTGAGACCGCCTATGTTTCTTACCAGCGGCTGCGCGAATACTACGCCGAACACGGGTGGAACGCCGAGGCGGTGCCGCAGGGAGATGGTCTTCTGTTGACGACGATGCAGGGCTATGACAACCCCGAAAGGCCGGGGACGGACGGATACGCCGCGAAACAGCGGATCAAAGAGATCGGCGCCCTGTACAAGGGTAAGGCGCCGCCGGGATTAGAGTCGTTTGCACCGAATTACTTCAGTGACGCGTACGGGTTGAAGATAAGATAGCAGGAGAACAGTAGAATGTCAGTGGATCCCTCGCTTAAGGTGAGAAACGCGCTACTGCGGCACCGCAACGTGCTGTCGCGGGCTGAGCGCATCGAGGTTCTGAAGGAGGAGGAGAGGTGGGCCGAAGGCAACTCGCTTCTCGGCCTGCCGAAGGTGGCGCATCGCAAGAGCGGCGCGGGCAAGAAGGGCAAAACCGAGGAAGAGAAGGTCGCCGAGCAGACCGGCGTGGCAAAGCCTGAAATCCCCGGTGGGGAGGTCTGAACGCGGTTCGCACGGCGCCATCCTATGGGATGCGCGGAATTGCTGCAGTCAGGTCTCCGGCGGCTCACGCCGGACATTAGTGCGGACGGGTCCGACTGGTGCTTCCGCAGGGAGATGCGCCGGCGGCGGGCCCTCGTTTCTGAGCGAGGAATGCGTGTCGCGGTCGCCACGAACGGCTTGAGGGACCGCCCTGGGGGCGGCCTATGTCGACTTCTGGTCCCGCACCGCGGCGGAGAACAAGATCTGGGGATAATGGCCCCATAAAGATGCCCCCAATGCCCGATTCTTTCCAAAACTGCGACATGGCATCAAATGCTCTTGCCTATATTGTGTGAATACCGTATAATATGGGCTTGGTATTGGCAAAGACAGTAGGTCAAGTGGGGTCTTCTGCCATCTCTGTGTCTGGGGGTTTGTTCACTTCGCAGGGATTCGCGAACCCGGTCGAAGTGGCAGGACATCGTAGATTGAGGGAGGATGTGATGAGAATCGGGTCGAATCCTATTGCTGCGACGGTCCTGATGATCGTCATGGTGTGGTTCGTGAATGCTGATGCGGCGGTCCGGTACGTCGCGCTCGACGGGTCCGGCGCAGACGGCCAGACGTGGGCTACGGCCTACAGGACGATCCAGGTGGCCGTCGATGATCCTGCTATCGGGGCCGGCGATGAGATCCGGGTCAAGCAGGGCACCTATGTCATAGCGCAACCGGTCGAGGTCAACAAAGCCGTGAAGATATACGGCGGCTATAGTGGCTCGGACACCACCAGAGACTGGAGTGCGTACCCAACCACGATCGACTGCGCTGACGACGCCAAGCGAGGCTTCAGCATCTACGCCAATGCCCGCATCGACGGGTTCACGATTACTCAAGGACATTCCTGGGGAATGCCCCCGAATGAGGGGGGCGCCGTCTGGATCAATAGCTGCGGGCCCGTCGTGGCCAATTGTATGTTCTATCGCAACTACTCTGAGGAAAACGGCGGCGCCATCAGCACGTATCGGGCCAGCGGCGCCACCATTGCTGACTGCGCCTTTATCGAGAACACCGCCGAATACTATGGCGGCGCGATCTACAACGATGATTCACGCGTGACGATTGCCGGTTGCACCTTCACGGATAACGAGGCCAAGGCGACTGACGGCGATGTAGACCCGAATGACCCTATTCCGGGGGGAGGGGCCATATTCAACGAGGACAGCGTACCGACGATCTCCGACTGCGTATTCGCCGGCAACAGTGCGTACTACGGAGCAGGCCTCAGCAACTACTTCACGGACGCATACGTCGAAGGCTGTGTTTTCGCCGACTGTGGCTCGACCGCGGTGGCCGGTGGTGGCATTTACAACTATGGCTACTCTTCCACGATCAAGGGATGCTTGTTCCGGGGCAATTCCGTCACCTACGCAGGCGGCGCCGTTCTGGATGTATCAACGAGCACCTTTGTCAACTGCATCATGTCGGGCAACTCGGCTTATTTACACGGGGGTGCGGTCTACGTTCACCGGGGTACGTTGGATACTGACTCCGAGCCCGTCTTCACGAACTGCACGCTGTACGGCAACGACGCCGTCAAAGGCGGAGGACTCTACAGCGACAATGCCAGACCGACCGTCACCAACAGCATTTTCTGGGGCAACACGGCGCTTTCCGATGAGGACGGTCCGGGCATTTGGGATTCACGCACGGTGTGGAGTGGCGCCGGGGTGACGGTGACCTACTGTGACGTGCAAGGCGACAGCACCTATCCCGGCCTTGGCAATCGTCGCGTCGATCCGGGCTTTGTGGATCCCGCCGGCGGGGATTTCGATCTGCCGTTTGGCTCGCCGTGCATCGATGTCGGGAACAACGACGCCACGGGCCTGCCAACGGACGACTACGAGGGGAAACCGCGAATCACGGACGGCAACGAAGATGGTGTCGCCGTCGTCGATATGGGAGCTTTTGAATTCCGGGGCCGCTACGTCTCTGACTACTTGTGGCAGGCCCGCGCGTTTCAGACGCAGATCTACGACGACCCCAGTGACACAGTGGCCACCCACGTATTCCTGCTCGAATTTGAAACGTCCAGCAGCGTGGACTATATCGAGTTTCAGGCTCCCAGCGGCCGGACCTATACCATTCCCAATGCACCGTACACTTCGACCTACGTCAAGACATATCACCGTGTCGTCGGTGGTGCGCATGTGTGGGGATACTGGGTCGAGTTCAACCCGATGAATCCGCCGGCGGATTATGGTGACGGCACGTACCACGTTTCTCTTCATTACCTGGACGGAGTAACACAAGGAGCCGACTTGTGGTACGGTGTTCCGAACACGGGCTCGTATCTGACGGCGCCGACCCAGGTACCTGATGTGTCGTCTCCAACCTACGGCGGTACTGCGGGATCGCCGGTGACGTTCTCCTGGGCCGCCTGCACTGACACGAATGCGAACCACGTATCAGTGACAATCATCCATTCAGGCACTGACGAGGAGGTTCTCACCGACGTCCTTGATGCCGGTCAAACCGAATCCAATGCCTACGCGCTCGACGAGGGCCAGTATGATGCGGAGATCGCCTTTGAGAATTCCTACGACGTTACGAATCCCGACACGATTCCATTCGAGTATGGCAAGGCGGTTCTGATTGGACATCAGTTCGAGGTGGTGTTTAGCACTGTCTATCGATTCTGGTCTCCTACGACGAGTCGGCACTTCTACACGATGAACGTCGCCGAAAGAGACTACATCATTGACACGTACTCGTCCGACGTATGGACGTACGAAGGGCCGGTCTTCAGTGCGTACGCGACGCACTACGTCAGCGGGCTGGCTCCGGTCTATCGCTTTTGGTCACCTTCGCTCAGCTCGCATTTCTACACGATCAGCCAAGAGGAGAAGGAGCACGTCATCAACACATATTCCTCCAGTGTGTGGACGTACGAAGGGATCGCGTTCTACGCCTATCCGCCGGAGGGCGGGCCAGTGGCAGGGACCTCGCCTGTGTATCGTTTCTGGAACGATAGAGATGGCGCGCATTTCTACACGATGAGTGAGGAAGAGAGGGCCCACATCCTCAATACGTACGCGTTCTTCATAGACGAGGGGATTGCCTTTTACGCATACGAATAGGAGGAACGGCTGCCGCTGCGTCAAGACAGACGCACAGAAGCCGGGAGAGGACCGCAGGCCAGCCGGCGGTCCCATACAGCACCGTGAAACACGGGCCTTCGGTGTCCTGCAATGGGCATCGGGGGCCCTTCGTGTTTGCGGCTTTTCACTTCCTTCGCGTGGGATCCTGCCAGGAGGTGTTTCCCTGACAAGATGACGGGTGACGGAACAGGAAAACTCTACGTCTTTGTCGAATTCTGCGTACGCTTCTACGATCATGTCGTGTGCCTACACCTCTCAGGCCGCTGGCACAGCCTTGACTGGGCCATCGATACGCCTTTTCGGCCCGGCAGGGCCTATGTCTCGATCCTGGTACACTCTTTGCTTGCGGGTTTGGTGGCTTGACAACGTGCCGGAATGGGCGTCGACATCGAGTGAAGGACAGAAGCGCATGCACCTCTTCGTGTATGGTTCGCTCATGTTTGAGGAGGTTTGGTCGCGGCTCGTACGGGGATCGTACGTCAAGCGCACCGCGCGTCTTCACGGTTTTTCCCGTCGCAGGGTCCGGAACGATGTCAATCCAGTCACTTTCAAATCCTGCGACTCCGACTGGGTGGACGGCATGGTGTATTTGCACGTCGGCGAGGAAGACATCCGGCGGTTGGATTTCTTCGAGGGCGACTTCTACAACCGGCAGGACCACACGGTCGTGGTTGAGGAAGCCGAGAAAGCTACCGCTGCCGTCTACGTCCTAAAAGACAGCTACTACTACATGACCGACGAGGCCGGGTGGGACCCGCAGTGGTTTGCCAGGGAAGGGTTGGCCCTCTTTCTGGGCCG
>CAZGRF010000249.1:0-5999 GCA_964527825.1 uncultured Pirellulales bacterium | reverse complement strand
GAGCACCTGCTTTACACGCAGGGGGTCACAGGTTCAAGTCCTGTACCGCCCATTCGGGTTTGACGGAATGGGCGCGGGCTTGTGCGCGGGATTTCAGCCTTGGATGCCAGCGTGGTTTCTTTCGGTTTGGGTGTTATGCGGGGAGACCCTGCGTCTTGCCGACGTAAGTCTGGCCGGCGAGGATTTGGCGGATGGCCAGCAGGAGAGTTTCGTATGCTTCCTGCTTGGCGACGAAGCCTGAGGCGCCGGCGCGCAGGGCGCGATCGGCGTAGGGTCGCTCATCATGCATCGAGAAAACCAAAACGCGCGTATGAGGGTATTGTGAACTGAGCCTCTGCGTCAGCTCGATGCCGTCCATTTTGCCCAAGGAGATGTCGACGATTGCCAGATCGACGGGCTGCTGCTGCACAACCTCCAGGGCGTGCTCGGCGTCTTCCACCGCCGCACACATCGTCAGGTCGGGTTGCTGTTCCAGCAGTTGCGCGAGCCCCCGGCGGACGGCAAGGTGATCGTCCACCACCAGGACTCGCGCCTTGGCCGTTACGTGAGTCGGACGCTGCACATCCATCGAATGCCTTGTGGGAACGCGATTGCCGGCGGGTCGATCATGCCGCTCCATACCGAAATCAGTGTGATGTAGGACCCCATGCCTGCCGATCTGCGGCGGCAAGACGGCGTGAGGAACTAAGGATGATAGTAGCGGGAAAGCAGGGGCAGCGGAATCGGGGCAATGCATGTATTTCACATAGGCCAAAGCACTTGCGAGAGCATGGGGCTTTCCCCGATAGCGCCGGGGGGAAAATGCCGCCGAGGACGAGGCCTGTACCCCGCCTCATGGGCAGAAAGCAACCTCACAGCCCGCCCGGCTCGCTATTGACCCACTGGATGGCCGAGCGGAGCAATTCGTTGGCGTCTTGGAAACCCAACTTGTCCTTGATGTGGGCGCGATAAGTCTCAATGGTCTTGACACTCAGGTGCAGCTTCTCGGCCATTTCACGCGTGCCATAGCCCTCCCCGATAAGGCGAAACACCTCCAACTCGCGGTCGCTCAGCCGCTCGATAGGGGAGGTGCCTCTGTCGGACGCGCTGCCAACCAGCCTGCCGACCATCTTCGCCGCCATGCCGTCGCTGATGTAGACCTCTCCGGCCAGGACACGCCGAATCGCCGTGACTACCTTGTCGGTGGCCTCCTGCTTCATGATATACCCTTTGGCTCCCGCGCGAAGGGCACGCTCGCCATATACGGCCTCGTCGTGCATCGACAGGGTCAGTACCGGCAGGCCCGGATACTGAACCTTGATGTCCTTTATCAGCTCCATGCCACTCGTTTCTTTCAGGGCGATATCCACGACGACCAAGTCCGGCTTCAGATCTCTTATGGCCTTCATTGCCTGGTAGGCGTCTTCTGCCTGGCCGCAGACGTTCAGGTCGTGCTCCTGGCCGATCAGTTGGGCCAGGCCCTGACGGACGATAGGGTGGTCGTCCACGATGAGAATGTTGCGTTTCTCAGGCGATTTCGTTTTGCCCTGCGTCTTTCCGGCCATTTCCGGCCTCCCCTTGCTTTGTGTCCGTTTCCATGCCAAAGGTGCAGACAACTTGTGTCCCTCCCGTATCTCCACGCCGCACGTCCAGAGCGCCGTCAATCATCTCTGCGCGATGGCTCATAACCTGCAATCCGATGCCCTTGGTCTCCGGGAGTGTGTCGGGAAAGTCTCGCCCGTCGTTCCTGATGGCCAAGGTTGCGTGAGGACGTCCGCCAGTGAGTTTTATGCGGACGTTCCGCGTCTGTCCGTGTTTCACGGCATTGGCCACCGCCTCTTGGGCGATGCGGTACAGGTGCAGCGCCGTGGTCGCGTCCCGCACCAGGACCGGCGTCTCGCATTGGAACACACAACTGACTCCGAAGAGCTTCTCAGTGGTCGCCGCCAAGGCTTGCAGAGCGGACATGAGCCCGTTCTCATCGAGGGCGACGGGATGGAGGCCGTGCGATAGTTGGCGTGTCTCGCTGATGGCCTCGTTCACCAGATGCCCGATCTCTCTTGCATCTGCCGCTTCGAGCAATGACTGTCGCTGCAGTTTCTGTTCCAGCACCTTGGTCATGATGGCAATTCCGGTGAGCTGCTGGCCGAGACTGTCATGCAGCTCCTGCCCAATACGGCGCTGTTCTCTCTCACTGATTTCGAGAATCTCTCGTTCGAGGCGTCTGCGTCGCTTGAACTCCTCGCGCAATTGCCGGTTAGCGCGCGTCAACTCCGCGGTTCGCTCCTGTACGCGCCGTTCGAGCTCCTCATTGAGCTTTCGGATCTCTTGTTCGGCTGTCTTTTGCTCCGTCACATCGCGCCCGTAGATGTTGACATAGTTGCCGTGTTCCACGGGCACAAGCACGAGAGAAAAAACACGACCCTCGGCCTTCGCCTCTTCCATGCAACTGACTTTGCCACGGAGGATGTCGGCGATCCGTCGTTTCCAGTCGTCCGGCAGGAGGTAGCCGGGCTGGGTGTTCCACCTCTTCATGAGGATCTGCCCCGGCCGGTTACTGTACAGAACCGTGCCGTCGGCGCGAACCCGCAGTACCGGCGATGGGTTCTCCGCGGCGAACTTCGCCAGATCGCGCACCTGGATTTCCGCCTGTTTGCGCTCGGTGATATCCTGGACGACTCCCAGCATGCGCATAGCTTTGCCCGCCGGATCCCGGAAGACGTCTCCGGTTTCCGAGACCCAGCGCACGGTGCCGTCGGGCCAGACAATCCGATGCTCGGTACGGTAGTCTTCGTGTCGTTCGATGCAGGCCGCGACGGAGTCGATCAGAGACTGACGGTCGTCCGGATGGACACAATCCAGAAATGCCTCGTATGTTCCCTTGAATTTGCCTTCTGCGAAGCCAAACATGGGCTCGATGCGATCGGACCAGACAAGCTTGCCGGTAACGATGTTCCAGTCCCAACTCCCGATGTCCGCCGCTTCTTGGGCCAGCGCGTAGCGTTCCTCGCTTCTTCGCAATGCGTCTTGATTTCGCCTGCGGCGCACGGCCAACGCGTAGAGCTTCGCGATGCGGTGGATCGCCTCAAGATCGCGATCCGAGTAACCCCTGTCGGAATTGGCCAGTGCGATCTGACCGACGACTTCGTCGCCGACAAGCGCGGGCACCGTCAAGAAGTTCTCTACGGGTATGTGGCCTTCGGGAAGTCCGGCCGATGCGGGATGACGGGATGGAGCATCCGTGTGGAAACCTTTTGCCACATTCAAGGCGTGTCCCCAGAGACCGGGAAAGAGCCCATCCGGGCCGGGGCGGAATACGATGTTCCTCCGCTCGGGCACGATGCGACACTGCGCCATCATGTGCGTCAGGGTGTGGCTGATCATGTCGCCGGTCTCTCGGTCCTTCGAGGAGACGAATCCATGCGCGCTGCCGGTCAATCGCTGAGCTTGTTCGAGAACGATGTCGGCGACCTCCTCAATCGAAAACACTGGGTCGATCAGGGCGTCTGCCAGCGCCACGATAGCCTTGTTGACGGCCAGCTCCCACTCATGTTCTTCGAGAATGCGACGGTGTTCGGTCACGTCGACACAGTATTCGATGACCTGGGTCACCTCCGCCTTGTCGTCGAAGATAGGAAAGCCATGCACCTCAACGTCTCTGCGGTTTCCTTGTCGGTCATAGTGGACGTGCTCAACCACGACGGGGCGTTTGGTCTCCGCAATCATCCGCACCGGACAGGGGTGTTCCGGGGAGTCACAGGGGGCGTCGAGACCGTGTGCCAGCGCGTAGCAGGTGGCGGTGTCCTCTGCATGCATCTCTTCGGCCGCCCGGTTGGCCAGGCAGACCTGGTAGGTAGCGACGTCGATCACGTAGAAAGGGTGCGTTAGGGAGTCCAGGACCGTTTGCAGGAGGTGCTCGTGCCGGAGTATCTCCACACGGGAGCGTCTCCGGGGCGTTGCCGACGACGGTTGCTCACCTTCATGCTTCATAGCGGGTCTCCCGTGGATACGGGCCGTTGGCCGGCGACTCGCGACGTCAGTCCGCACCGGCCGGTTGCCTAATCACTGCCACGACCAGAGCCATCCCCTAACGGACGACCGTCGTCGATCCGCCCCCTGCGGCCCATCTATCATAGGCGCATTGGCAACAAGATCAACACAAATCGCTGTGGTCCCCGTGGTCAGGCAGGACAGTGGCGGCATGTCTTTCGAACACACGCGGCCCAGTGCATACGTCTCACGCCGGTCGGACCCGGCCGCGACATCAGGGAATTCCCTATAAGGGAATCGGGACGATGCCGGATATCAGAACCAGTGAATGCCCGATTTACGAAGTGTGGATGGCAAGTACGATAGTGCTCAAAGTAATGAGGACTAGAATTGGAAGGGGATAGTTATGGACAACGCGGACCTTTTGAAACGATATGCAGCAGGCGAACGAGGTGCCTTCGAGGAGTTGATGGGCCTGCACAAGGATAGCATATACGCCTTTTTAAGGCGGTTCCTGAGCCGGTCCGATCTGATCGAGGATGTCTTCCAGGAGACGTTCCTGCAGATGTTTGTCAGCCGGGACACGTTCGATGTCTCGCGACCGCTTCGTCCCTGGTTGTTCACGATTGCGGCCAACAAAGCCAAGGATGCACTGCGTCGGATGCAGCGGGGCGAAGCGACACAGTTTGGCAACATGTTTGACAGTGATGAGTCCACCCTTGACGACGTGTTGAACATGCTGGATCACGACACGCGTATGCCCTACGATGGTCTCGTGCAGGATGAACAGGCTGACGCCGTCAGACGGATACTGTCGCGGATGCCTGTGAAGCTGCGTGAGATTATCATCCTGGCTTATTTTCACAAGTTCTCGTATGCCGAGATCGCAGGGATTCTGCACATACCCGTAGGGACGGTCAAGAGCCGACTCCATACGGCGGTGGCGCGTTTTGCCGAGGATTGGCAGACGGCCATGATCTGCGAGTCCACCAATTGACTTGCCTGCGGAAGGGCAACGTGGGTCTGCCGAGTTGATGGGCAAGACAGGGAACAGAAGTCTGCATGGAGGCTGAAACAACGGTTGGCAGGCGTGAGCTGAATCGGAGGAGTAATCCGGCTTGCGCCTGCCGTCGTCTTAGGAACAACCGTGGGACAGGCGTCTCAGTATCTCGGCCTTGTTTTCCCACTTGTGGCTGTCAACCTCGGTCGACTCGTAGAAGTCGCCTTCCCACAGTTCACACCACCACGTCCATATTCTTCGTAGCGCATTCATGATCGGTCCTTTCCTTCCTGGGTCCCCGCTGCCAATCTGGGCCAATTGTCAACCGCTCAAGAGCGCTCTCTACTGGTTAAAGGCAGCAGCAGGGGCAGGGGTAACAGCGAGGCGGCGCGAATCCATGACCAGCCGTTCCGCCAAGCCCTCGTACGTCGGGCGTGCATCATCGTCCTGGACGGCCGCAGAGGGAGTCTCTACAGTTGGCGTTTGACGGCCTGCGCGTGGATGATCTCGAAGATGGCTTTGATGAAGTCAGGATCAAGACCGGCTTTCTCGGCCTTGGCGATGTGGTCTTCCAGAAGGTTCTCCCAGCGATTGATTTGAAGCACGGGGATATTGTGTTCTTGCTTGAGTCGGCCGATCTCCGCGACCCACTTCATCCTCTCGGCAAGGTCTCCAATGATCCGCGCATCGACATGGCTAATCTCGGCACGCAAACGCGCCAGGTGCCTTTTCAGCTCTCGGTCGGTGACGTCGGCATCTCGGGCGCGCAGCCGCTCCACCATGCGGCACAGGTCCTTCGGGGTAATCTGTTGTTCTGCGTCGCTGAGGGCCTCCTCCGGATGGATGTGCGACTCGATCATCAGCCCTTGGACACCGAGATCGAGAGCCATCTGAGAGACGGGCTCGAGGAGTTGCCGATTGCCCGTGATATGACTGGGATCGCAAATCAGAGGCACGTTAGGGAGTAGACGTTTGAGCTCAATGGGAATCTGCCAATTGGGCTGGTTGCGAAACTCCATCTCGACGTAGG
>CAZGRF010000248.1:0-6007 GCA_964527825.1 uncultured Pirellulales bacterium | reverse complement strand
TGGAGACGCCGAAACGCGTACAAATGGTCGCTGCCAACTCCTCAAGCCTGGCCGCGTCGGCAGGTACGTCGCGGAAGTGTTTTGAGATTTGCACCGTATTCATGGCGTCGGAAGCCTACGTCTCAACCATCTTGGGCGTGCTGGGCTTGGGCAGACGTTGCGACGGCAGCGGCGCATCCGCCGGCGTGGGATAGGCGATGCGCCCATGATAATGGGCCGCCAGGGACTTCGCCATGCTGGCTTCGATGCCGCTGAGCTCACGCAGGGTCAGATCGCACTCGTCAAACTGCCCGTCCTGCAGACGTTTCATGGCGATGTTGTGCACCACTGTCTCGCACTTGGCGAGGGTGACTTCGGACAGCGATCTGACAGCCCCCTCGACCGCATCCGCCAGCATCACGATAGCGGCCTCTTTCGTCTTCGGTCGCGGCCCGGGATAGCGAAACTCGCTTTCACAGGGCGGCCCTTCCTTTGGCTTCTTGTCGACGCCTGCGGGCCCCGGCGCCTCATGTTTCTTCTTCGCCTCGTTGTAGAACGGCTCGACCAGCGTAGTGCCATGGTGCGTCTCGATGAACTGGCGCAGCACGGCCGGCAGGCCGCACTCCTTGGCCATTTCAACGCCGACCTTGACGTGACCGACGATAATCAACTGACTCATCGCCGGCGAAAGTTCCTTGTGCTTGCTGGCCGAGCCCATCTCGTTCTCGACGAAGTACTTGGGCTTGTTGATCTTGCCGATATCGTGATAGTAAGCGCCGACCCGGCAGAGAAGCCCGTTGCAGCCGATGGCCTCGGCGGCCGCCTCCGCAATCGAGCCAATGAGCAGGCTGTGACTGAAGGTCCCGGGCGCTTCCATGGCCAGCTTCTTCAAGAGGGGCTGGTTGGCGTCGGAGTAGTCCAGCAACGTCATGCTGGTGGCAATTCGGAACGTCTTCTCAATCAAAGGCAGCAGGCTCTGGATGAGCAGACCGCCCAGGAAGGCCGCAGCCGCGTGGTGGCCGGCGGCCCGGAAAACGGACATGAAGGCCGCAGGCTTGCCCAGGAAGTTCAAATAGACCACTGAGAGAGACATAACGAAAACGAGCACCGCTGCCAAAGCGCCCACTTCGAGGAGCTTCATGCGCGTGCGAATCTCCTTCAGGGAAAAGCAACACGTGGCCGCACCACAAACCATCGTCAGGAACAACCCAATGCCCTGCAATTGGAACCCCTGGCCGTAGGGCCGCGGCCCCACCGCCAAGCAGGCAAAGATGCAGTAGAGTGTGCTCATGCCGATGGCAAATCGCTGGTCGTAGGCGATGACGAGGATAATAGCCGCCACAACCGCTGTGCCGGTTCCCCAGCTCGGTCCCCACAGGGACGCACTACTGCAAAGCACGCCGATCTTGGCGGCCCCCAGCAACACGATGAACACGGCCACCAAGGCCAGACCTCGGCCGCGATGGCGCAGCACGCGATCCTGGAAGTAACGGACGTACAGGGCCGCTCCGGCAGAGATCGAAACGACCACTGCCAGCAAGGCCAGCAAGGCATGGTAGCGCCGTTGCTGGATCAGCTCGAACGAGAAAATCCCCGTAGACGCGGCGACAAACAGCAGCCACAGCATCACCGGAACCACCGCCTCGGCGTTGAACAAGGCTGTGCTCTTGAACGAGCGACCCAACGGGATGTTCTGGCGCACCCGGCTTCGCCGCGGATTTGTCTTTTTGAAAAGGCCCATGTAGCTCATCCCGCCTGGGACAGCCCTGATCGCTAGTGAGGCTTGCCCCCACGGATTCCAGCAGGGAAGGACGCGTCAATCCGATGGCTTTTCGCGTGCCTTCCGAGGCTTCTGCGGCTCCTGTCTCTTCTTGTAGGCTTGCACAATGTTCTGCACGAGCCGGTGTCGCACGATATCACGCTGACTCAGCTCCACGACGCCGATTCCCCTGATCCGGCGCAGAATCGCGATCGCCTCGATCATCCCGCTCTTCTGGTGGGCATCCAGGTCGATCTGCGTCACGTCGCCGGTGATAATCATTTTCGATCCGTGTCCCAGCCGCGTCAACACCATCAGCATCTGTAGGCCTGAAGTGTTCTGGGCCTCGTCGCAGATGATGGCCGCCTCGTTCAGCGTCCGACCCCGCATGAAGGCCAGAGGAATGATCTCGATGATGTCCAGCTCCATGAACTTCCTCATCTGGGCAAAATCCATCATATCCTCAAGCGCATCGAAAAGCGGTCGAAGATAGGGGTTCACCTTGGCCTGGAGATCACCCGGCAGGAATCCCAGTTTCTCGCCGGCCTCGACCGCAGGCCGTGCCAGCACGATGCGCCGAATCTGCCGTCTCTTGAGCATCGAAACCGCCACGGCCACGGCCAGATACGTCTTCCCCGTCCCGGCCGGGCCCGTGCAGAACGTCACGTCGTTGCTGAGCATCGTCTCGATGTACTTCAACTGCCCCTTCGTAGAGGGTTCAACCACCTTTTTGGAGTAGACGCTGATGACCTGCCCAGGCTCCGGACCAGGGTGGGAGGCCCCCTGTTCGATGAAACCAGTCACGTCCTCCGCGGTCAATCGGCGGTGTAACAGCAGGTGTTTCCGCATGCGGTCGACAACCTCGGCCGCATGACTGACACTGCCTTCTGCCCCGCTGATGATAAGACTGGATTGGCGCGCCGTGATGTGCACACCCAAGGACCGACGCAACAGTCGCAGATGGCTATCGGTCGGGCCGAACAGGTCAAGCTGCTTGCTGTCAGGATCTAATTGTACCGTGACTTCCAACTCGCTCCTCGCCCAAGCACCCCAGTGCTGTCCTGCCTGCCTTCTTCGTCCTGTCGCTAAGCGATCAGCCTGAAGAACAGGTACGCAAACGGCAGCGCCACCAGCGGCGAGTCAATGATGTCCAATATACCGCCGAAGCCTGGCACACGGTGCGACGAATCCTTTTGCCCGGCGTCCCGCTTCATCATGGATTCGGCCAGATCACCTATCTGGCCGATCACCGCGGAGCAGCCGCCGAAGACCAACGCCAGCCAAGGCGCCATTATACCAAGAACCGCTGCGAAAGCGAGGCTCACGACCATGGCGGCCGCCATCGCTCCCGCCAGCCCCTCCCAGGTCTTGCCCGGGCTCACGCGGGGGGAGAACTTGTGCCTGCCGAACAGCTTGCCAAACGTGTAAGCTCCTATGTCGGAAACCTTTACGACAAACATGAGCATGAGGACTTGCCAGAGCCCGACGTCGATCCGGATCGCAAGAACGAAGGCCCCCAGAAGGCCAAGGTAAATCGTGGCAAGACAGCTCACCCCGCAGTTGCTCAAGACACCATCGACCCCACGCCGCCAGTACTGTTCCAGCAGGACGCCCAACAGGCAGAGAACGAGGACTGCCATCAGGTACAGATGGGGCGGCACACTCAGGAACTGAGGCCAATACCAGGCGGTGGACAGTAGAATCACGCCGCCGACACAAACGCCGGTCGTGACTGTCAGTCCCTTGGCACCGGCCAGCCGTGCGAACTCGACCGCCGCAAGAGACAAGACAACGGCCACGACAACCGCCAACAGCGTTCCCTGCACGGCCTTGTCATCAGCGCTTGCGGCCGTCGCCGAACCATCAAGAAAGCCATCCAACACAACGACGCCGCTGAAGAATACGGTCATCAGCGTGCCAGAGAGGATCCTGTGTTTGAGCATCGTCCGCTCAAGAAGAGGTTTCGTTTGAAATCGCGGTGGGTCGCCGAACGCGGACGGCCACCGCACCATGCCCAGCCTGCGCCGACAGTCACGTGCGACGTTCTGAGCCTGTGCTGACTGCCCCAAAGCGCCGGCTTCGTTCGGCGTAGGCCACAATGGCCTTTTCAAGAGCGGCCTCGTCAAAATCCGGCCAGAGCGTTTCGGTCACATAGAACTCACTGTAGGAGATCTGCCAGAGCAGGAAGTTGCTTACCCGCAACTCGTTGGCCGTGCGAATCAGCAGGTCGGGATCGGGCAGCTCTTTCGTATACAGGTGCGCGCCGATGCACGTTTCGTCGATGTCCTCGACACGCAGCCGTCCCTCGGCGCACTCGCGTGCAATCGCCCGGGTCGCGTCGACGATCTCGGCTCTGCCGCCGTAGTTCAAGGCCATCGCCAGCACCATGCCCGTGTTGTCGCGGGTTGTTTCCATCGTTCCCAGCAGCGCGTCGCTGACGCTGTCAGGAAGACCGGCCATCCGACCAAGATGCACCAGCCTGACGTTGTTCCTCATCAAGCTCGGGCGGATGGCCACCAGGTAGTCGCTGTACAAACCCATCAGGGCGTTGACTTCGGCCTTCGGACGTTTCCAGTTCTCCATGCTGAAAGAATAGAGCGTCAACGAGTGGATTCCGAACTCCACGCACCTCGTGGCGATTCTCTCCGCTGTCTTGGCGCCTTGCCCGTGCCCTTCGTAGCGGGGCCGTCCCCGGCGCTGCGCCCAACGGCCGTTGCCATCCATAATCACGGCGAGGTGACGAGGCATCTGCTCGAATTGCAGTCCGAGCCGCCGGGCCGTTGCTCTCAGTTTCTGCTCTGTGCTTTCCATTCCTGTAGACTCGCTCGTGAGATCCTCTTAGGGTCCGGGTCACGCCCCCGCTGCGCGCAGCCTCTCACGCTCTAACAATCGTTTGGCTTCGTTTGGGCCCCACGCCGATCATTTCGATCGGCCGGCCGACCATCTGCTCGATACGTTGAACGTAGTTCCTGGCGTTGACAGGCAGTTGAGCGAACGTTGTGACCTCAGTGATATCGTCATCCCAGCCGGGCAGAGCGTCATAAACCGGCCTGGCCTGGGCCAAGCGCGTGATGTTCGCCGGAAAGAACGTCGTCTCGCGTCCCCCGACCTCATAGGCCCGGCAGATTCTCAATTCCTTCAATCCGGTCAACGTATCCAAGTGCAGCAGGACCAGTGCATCCACAGAGCCGATCCTGACACTGTAGGCTGCCGCGACCGCATCGAACCATCCGCAGCGTCGCGGCCGGCCCGTCGTCGTGCCGTATTCGTTTCCCGCGTCGCGAATGTAGTTGCCCACATCGTTGTCCTGTTCGGTCGGGAACGGTCCGGCCCCCACGCGCGTCGTGTAGGCTTTTACGACCCCAACGTACTTGTCCACCATGCGGGCGGGCACGCCGCAACCGGCCGGCAGACCCAACGAGCTGGAATTCGAGCTGGTGACGTAGGGAAAAGTCCCATGATCCAGGTCCAGCAGCGAACCCTGCGCACCTTCGAACAGAACCGACTTGCCCCTGTCTACCGACACATGCAAGAATTCCGTGGTGTCAGTGATAAACGGCACCAGGCGCTCGGCGTAGCCCTTGCACTTCTCAAAGATCGCCTCGGCATCCATCGGCTCGGCTCCATATAGAGCGCCGAATAGCCTGTTCTTGTACGTTAGGACAGCCTTCAGTTTTTCCTGCAGTGCCTCTACGTCTCGAAAGTCCCCCACCCGAATGGCGTAGCTGCGCCCCACCTTGTCCGCATAACAAGGACCGATGCCGCGAATGGTCGTCCCAATCTTGCGCGCGCCGAGCGATTCCTCGCGCAGTTGGTCTTCGCGCTTGTGATAGTCGAGAACAACATGGGCGTTCTCACTGATGAGGAGCCGGCCATCGAGTGAAATTCCCCGTTCGGCCAGGCCGTCGATTTCGCCGATGAGCACCTCCGGATCGACCACCACGGCATTGGCGATGACGCAGGTTACGTCTTGGCGAACCGAACCGCTCGGGAGAAGATGCAGAGCAAACCGGCTGTTGCCGATGACAACGGTGTGTCCCGCGTTCGAGCCGCCGCCGTAGCGAACGACAATGTCGCAGTCCTCGGCCAGGATGTCAACGACCTTGCCTTTGCCCTCGTCACCCCACTGCAACCCAACCACGCAGATATTCATCGCATTCGTGTTTCCCAAAGCCTGCCAACGGCGGACTCTCAAAAAGACAAACCGCAATAGCCTACCGAGGCGGTCCATTGCGGTCAATGAAATTCGTCGGCCTTTGGGGGCGGCCC
>CAZGRF010000247.1:0-6009 GCA_964527825.1 uncultured Pirellulales bacterium | reverse complement strand
AGGATCGAGAGCAAGGATGATCTATCATCTGCTGCGGCATTTCAGTGACTTCCTGAGCGGGACGTTGCACTTCTATGCGTACCAGTACGTGATGTTCCGCGCGGTGATGGCGATCTTGACCAGCCTGGCGATCGCGCTGCTGATCGGGCCGAAGACCATTCGCTGGCTGATGCGCAAGAAGATCGGGGATCGTCCCGAGTTCCACCACACCGCCCTCAACGAGCTGACCAAGGAGAAGGCCAACACCCCGACGATGGGCGGCCTGATTATCCTGCTCTCGGCGGCCCTGACCACGCTGCTTTGGGCCAAGCTCAACAATCCCTTCGTTCAGAAGGCCCTCTTCGTCCTGCTGTGGTTCGGCATCCTGGGCGGCATCGACGACTGGCTCAAGCTGACCGCCGTCTCGAGGCAGCGCGGCCGGGACGGGCTGCACGCGTGGGAGAAGCTGCTTTTCCAGATCGCCGGCGCGGTGCTGATTGCCACCTTCTTGTTCTTCGATTTCGCGCATATCCCCGACGCCAAGTTGTTGTGGGTGCCGTTCTACAAGAACGGCCTGCCCCTGGCGAACTGGACTTTCATCCTGATCGCGATCTTCTACATCTCAGCGACGAGCAACGCGGTGAATCTCGCCGACGGTATGGACGGGCTGGCCGGCGGCTGCGTGGCGATGGTCAGTCTGGTGCTGGTCATCCTCTGCTACGTTGCTTCCGAGGCCATGTCGCGCACCTCGCAGATGACCTGGGCCAGCTACTTGCTCTTGCCCTACATCTCGCAGGCGAGCGAATTGAGCATCTTTTACGCCGCGATCCTCGGCGCGGTGCTTGGCTTCCTGTGGTTCAACTGCTATCCGGCCCAGACCTTCATGGGCGACGTCGGCTCGCTGCCGCTCGGAGCGGCGATGGGCTACGGTGCCCTGGTGACGCGCAACGAGCTGCTGCTGCTGGTCATCGGCGGCGTGTTCGTGATCGAGCTGATGAGCGTCGTGCTGCAGGTCGGCTACTTCAAATACACCGGCGGCAAGCGCCTCTTCCGCTGCGCCCCGCTGCACCATCACTTCCACCTGGCCGGCTGGAGCGAGCCCCAGGTCGTGGTGCGTTTCTGGCTGATGGCCGCCGCCTTCGCCGCGCTGGCCCTGGCCACCATCAAACTGCGATAAGCCCAGCGTGTCGCGAGTGTCCCGTCCGCGTCAAGGACGGAAAACGAGTCTGGACCACGTGACCTGCCCTGCGGCGGGAACATCTGTCAGAAAGCTCCCGTTCAGACAATGTGGACTAGCGCATCGCCGCGCCGCGGATCGTCAGCGGGAAGCAGCGCATTTGGGGGAAGGCCGCGACGATCTTCTTCATCGCCTGCTCCCTGTCTTCGGCGCTGCGGGCGACGAACTGGGCGGTCCCGTCACCTTGGCTGCCGACGCCTTTGCCGCCGTAGACGTGAGGCTTGACCGCCGCGTGGGCCAATACCTCGTGCAGCAGCGGTGCGCCGAGCTCATCGGGGCAATGGACCGCAACGTGCCGGTCGAAAGCCTTCTGGGCCGCGATCATCAGCGTTCCCAGTTCCTGGGCTTGACCGTCTTGAATTGCCTGAAACGCCTGGCGGACGACGTTTTCATTGCCGGCGCCGAGAGCGTCTTGAAGGGACTCGCGCTTGAGGTAGCTGTCCTGTAAATCCCGCAAGATAACCACGGTGTTCTTCTTGCCTGCCAGATCGACGTAGAATAGATGGATGTCCTCCTTGGGAAAGACCGGCTCGATCTTGACGTTCTTGGCACGATCGAACACCAGCAGCACGGGCGTGCTGCCGTAGATGCAGGCCTGATCCATGCGTCCGCACTGGCTGCCGGTGAGGCGCTCGCCGGCGTAGGAGACATCCATCAGCTCGTGGGGCAGCATCTTCAGGCGGTAGCATTGGTTGAAAGCCTTGGCCACCAGGATGCAGACCGCCGCCGAGCTGGAGACGCCCTTCTTCAGAGGCAGCTCCATCTCCGCGATGCGGATGTCGAGTCCGCGCGGCAAGCGTTCGCGGCGCAGCATCTCATGGGCCACGCCGGCACAGTACCGGAAGAACTCCTCTTCGTCCGTGGCGGCCGCCAGCAGCGCCGCGGAGTTCCAGGGGCAGGACATCTGCCGGGTGCGCCCGCTGGGTCGCCCCGTGTCATCCGGTATGAGCGACTGGACGCGAAACTCATCGCTCGGCGCGGCGGTCGCCTTGATGCACTGGTCCGTGCCGACAACGAGGCAGTAACCCCGATGCAGGCCGTACTCCGCGGCCCAGTCGGAATGTTCGCCGAACAGGCACAGTCGGCCGGGACTAGAGACCTCCGCGGTTATCGTCGGTTGGTGTGTGTCAGGCATGTCTGCACCGGAGCCGGGCCGTGATGCCGTAGGCCGCAGCGCGACCACAGGCCGGCCGTTTCTGACCTGAGTGTGTGTTGTCTCATCTGGGTTTGTGGCGTCATTGACCGAGTTGCGCACAAGAGTACCAATTATGGCGTTAAATGGGAAATCCCGTTACTATCTATTGTCTCTTTGCTCCTATCTCTTTGAAGTCTGCAGGACTTCAGTAATAATTGACACGACACCGTCGTTCATCCATATTGTCACAGGGAGCCGCAGGTGTCAAAGGAATCTGATCCACAGGTGACTGACGGGCAACGAAATCACGAGTTTTTCATCGGGCGTCTAAGGATTGCTTAATGACCTCCAAACCTTCCCAGAAGATCAGCATCGACTATGATGGCGAGTTTGGCCCAGAACTCCAAACCGTCATACCTTATGCCTACTACCTTTCCCAGCATGACGCTCTGGAAGAAACCGTTAGTGGCGTCGATACAAAATGTCTCTATTATTTCTCTGAGAGTCACGCGGAAAGATATGCCCAGCGACGTTTCATAACACCGGAAGAGAGATTGAAGAAGGGAATCCCTAATCCTAACGAGCATGTCCCAAGACTTGACTTGGCCCAATGGATCGCGCCGCCGTACAAGACGAAGTTTCGTAACGAACGGTTTGTTTGGACTAAGGAGCCCCTGGTTATTTCAAACAAATTCAATGAGGAGTGGGACGGTGACCCCCTGAACTACATCGATCTGCCTGAGCTTGAACAGGTCCTCGTACTTTTGAAGGACAAGTATCAGATCATCTATTGCCGGGCTCTGCCGGATGACGTCATCTGGGATGGCAACACCTCGCGTTCATTCAAGGATTTCGATTTGATTTCCCGATATCCCGAGGTGCTGACCATGCAGCAGCTTCATGCCGAAAACCCGGATTTGAGCTTCAATGAACTTCAGCTTAGCGTGTATGCCAATTGCGAGAGATTCATCTCTGTGCAGGGAGGAAATTCTGTCCTGGCAAGCTATTTTGGAGGCATCAATATTATTTATGCGATTCAAGGTCGCGAATTGGTATGTGGTGATTTTAACCATTTTCCACTTTATGCCGGCACGCGCATTGTCCCGTGCCGAAACAAACGGGATTTCCTGTCTTCGGTAGAAACCGTATATGGGAAGGGTCATCAGCCATTAGCTAAATGGAGAACGTCGTGGATGTGTTTCAGGCGAATACAGAAGTACCGGATATATGGTCAACTCAGTAGAATACGCATCTATTTTACCAAATATGTCTTCAATAGTCTTTCTTGAAGAAACCGGGGGCAGCGGGGCTGCTGAGAGAGTCACTCAAGTCGGAACTGTTCCTCTCGTCGCGCGACCGACAAATGGGGGGCTGGCTGGAGCCGGCGCGTTCGAGAGATCAGGCGCCGCGCCACCTGACGCAGGCCGGTCGCTTCTAGCCTGAAGGTGTATTGTCTTGTCCACGGTTCACGGCACGTCTATGTCGGCAAAGGCCATAAGCGTTCTGCGATAGCCGGATGGCGTGCCCATGTCATAGGTCCTGCCCGCCACTTCGTAGAGATAATAGTCCTGCGGATGATCGCGCAAGAGCCTCGACTGAGCGGCCGCCAGCTCGATTTCGACGGACGTGCCCTGTTGGTCCTGTTCTTCCCGCTCGAGACAGACAAAGACCTCTGGAGAAAAAACGTAGATGCCGCAGTGCCCGAGGAAGCTGTCGGGCGCCAATCCTGGCGTGCGCAACCGCTGTCGGGCCGTGGCGGGGTCAGGTTTTTCGACGATGTCCACGCCTCGATAGACCCGACCGCCCAGACCGGCTCCCTTGACCAGGCCTACCTTACCGACCTCTTGGATGCCCACCTTGTGCACGCCCACCATGGCAACGCCGCCGGTCTTCTCGAACGCCTCGGTGACCTGTCTGAGGCAACAAGGTTCACCTGGGGTCGTGACGTGGATGTGGTCGCCCAACAGCACCGCAAAGGACCGGCCTTCAGTGAACGCGCGGCCGCGCCACACCGCGTCGCCGAATCCCCGGGGCGCGGTTTGTTCGATCGTCACGACATCGGCTGGCAGAGACCGACGCGCGCCGGGTCCCAGACTGTCGAGGTAGCGGGCGATCATCTCGGCCTGGCCCGGGGATACGATCAGCGCAACGCGCGCGATACCGGCGGCGTGGATCTCTTTGAGGATGACGTGGAGCACGCATGTCACGCGGTCGTTCCGACCCACCAGCGGGAACAGCGGCTTGGGCAGCACGCTGGTCTCAGGCATGAGGCGCGTGCCCTTGCCGGCCACCGGCAGAATGACGCGTTGAATCATCTCGGTCACGTACTCGGTCCTCCGGTCGGCGGCGAATCACGCCCATCCAGGGAGGCGTCGGCCTCCAGGGCTCGCACCCACGGCTGGCGAAACAGTCGTTCTACCCTTCGTTCCAGCTTGCGCTGCCTGCGCCGTTCGCGCATGCGCCACTCTCTGGTGGCGCCAGCGGTGCCGTGGGCGACGTGGACGACGCGGACGGCCATCTGCCGCAGGGGAATGACCCGGGTCTCATATCCGGCGTCCCAAAGCTGTGCCGCGATCGAGTAGCCGCCCCCTTTGGCATAGGCCGGCGACCTGCCCTCGTGCGGACGAAACTGTAGTTCGTGCGCGCGCAGCACCTCGGTGCGGTACAAGGCGCAGTAATCACGAGGATAATGCCCCACCCTCCATTCGACGTGCTTCTTGCGACCGAGCGTCTGCTTGGCTCTACCTAGGAGATAACCGGTCACGCGCTTTTGCCAAGCGTACAGCGGGTTCTCCAGGAAGAGCTTCCACGCGCCGGCGCCGGCAACTCTGGGGCTCTCACGGATCTGCTCCAGCAACGGGTCGAGCCAATCATCGGCTTTGACAAACACGTCCGAGTGCATGGTAACGTAGAGCTCACCTTTGGCGTGTTGCAGACCCACGTCCCAACCGGTGAACACGTTCGTCGGCCAGTTCGTGTAGGTCTCTTCCGGCCTTTCGATCAGACGGATCCAGCTCAGCGAGCGCAGGTAGTCGAGACTCTCGTCCTTGGAGCCGTTGTCGACCACGATCACTTCGATATCGTACTTGCGGGAACACCTGCGGATGGATCGCAGGCAAACAGTGATGTTCCGCTTGACCTGCCATTGCGGGATACAGATGGTTATGCTTTCGCGATCCGTCGCCACAATTCTTGCTCCAGCTTCGTCCGTATGACAATCTACCGCCGACCACTATACGTTAGAAGCCCCGACGTGAAAACCGGAAACTCGCACGCGTGACCTGGGGGAGCCTTTCCGATGGGAGGCAGTGGCCAGCGCGAGCTTGCCGCCGGCAGACGGCGCGGATGGGCGTCGTTCTGGCGATTGCGTGCGGCAGGCAAACCCTCGGCCGGAGGCCGCTTACAGGGTGTCGTCGAAGAACTCGTCGCGGCGCACGCGCACGTTGTGGCGCGCGGGGCCTGGATCGTCCGCCCGGTCTATCTGGTGCTGGGCCCAGAACATCTTCAGTGCCGTCACGCTGCAGCCGACCCCGGCGATGAAGAAGACGGCCGCCGCCAGGTAGGCGAACAACTCGGGCAAGGCCGCGATCAGGACGCCGAAGCCGATCAAGAGCATGCCGACGACGAGAATCGTCGATGCCACGGCCCGCGAAGCCTG
>CAZGRF010000246.1:4312-6012 GCA_964527825.1 uncultured Pirellulales bacterium | reverse complement strand
GAGATGCAACGTTCGAGGCCGGCGTGCCCACCTGGGAGCAGTTCAACGGCAGACACTTGCGTCCTTGCCGTCTGGTCGCCAGAGTCGACGGCGCCATTCTGGGATGGGTAGCTCTCAGCGCTGTCTCAAGCAGATGTGTCTACACGGGCGTCGCCGAGATCAGTATTTACATCAGGGCTTTTGCGCGCGGCCAAGGTCTCGGGAAGACCCTTCTGGCAGAGGCGGTGAGAGAGTCCGAGCGCGCCGGCTTCTGGACGTTGCAGGCCGGCATCTTTCCAGAAAACACCGCGAGCCTGGCCTTGCACAAGGCGTGCGGCTTTCGCGTGGTCGGATTTCGGGAGCATCTTGGACAGATGAACGGCCTCTGGCGTGACGTCGTGCTCATGGAGCGACGAAGCAAGGTTGTAGGAACTTGAGGAAATGCAGATGACGATCAGACCGGCTAGTGCAGAAGATGTCAGCACCGTGGTGAGTATTCTCCGGCGGGCTTGCGCCACCGTGGCCGAGCGATTCGGCCTGACGGAAGAGAACTGCCCCAAGAGCCCGGCGTTCTATACCCGGCAGCGCGTCGAGGAGGACATCGCCAGAGGCGTGCAGTACTTCCTCCTGGAAGAAGACGGGCAAGACTGCGCCTGCGTGGCAATGGAGCAGGCCAAGCCCGGCGTCGTCTACCTGGAAAGGTTGGCGGTTCTGCCGGACCAGAGAGGCCAAGGCTTCGGCCAAGCCCTGGTTCATCACGTCCTTGCACAGGCAAGGGCGATCGACGCCGCGCGTGTTGAGATTGGCATCATCTCGGAGGACACCGGGCTCAAGGACTGGTACGGTCGATTCGGCTTCATTGAGACCGGCACGAAGACATTCGATCATCTGCCTTTTGTCGTGGCCTTTATGGCGAAAGAACTGTAGCGGAGCGTGGGCTCCGGAAATATCCCTGGCCTTCTGGTGGAGAGAGAAATCGTGAATTCACTGTATGCGTCGAGGATGGGTACGATCCCTAAATCCTTTGTCCGTGAGATATTGAAGGTGACGCAGGACCCGGGAGTCATTTCCTTCGCGGGGGGCCTGCCGAACCCGCGTTTCTTCCCCGTTCGGGAAATCGCCGAGGCGGCGGCCAAGGTCCTGGCCCGGACCGATGGGTCGGCACTGCAGTACGGCACGACCGAGGGGTATGCACCCTTGCGGGACTACATCGCGCAGCGATACCGGCAGAACGAGGGACTGGATGTGACCGCCGATGAAATCCTGATCACAAATGGATCTCAGCAGGGTCTGGACTTGATCGGCAAAGTCTTCATCAACCAGCAGGACGACATTGCGATCGAACGGCCCGGCTATCTCGGCGCGATCCAGGCGTTCGCGGTATACGAGCCACGGTTCCATCCCGTGCCCCTACTGGCCGATGGCGTGGACATCGACCGGCTGACGGAGGTCCTGCGGGCGCACCGCGTCAAGTTCTTCCACACAGTGATCAACTTCCAGAACCCATCGGGCGTCAGTTACTCTGAAGGCACGCGCAGCGCGCTGGCCGGGCTTCTCAGGCAATATGACACGCTCGTGGTTGAGGATGACCCGTACAAAGAGCTGCGTTTCGAAGGCGCGTCGAAACCGTCGATGCGGCATCGGCTGGACGGCAACGCTGTACTGTTGGGGTCCTTCTCGAAGATCGTGGCGCCGGGACTGCGCTTGGGCTGGGTCTGCGC
>CAZGRF010000246.1:0-4212 GCA_964527825.1 uncultured Pirellulales bacterium | reverse complement strand
CTGGGACGCATCTTGAAGAGGTTGTTGGCCGACGGCACATAGAATACGATTGAGAAACACGGAGGCAATAATGAGCGGGAGAAGATTCTACATAGTGGACGTCTTTGCAGAGACGCGATATGCAGGCAATCAACTCGCCGTGTTTCGAGACGCCCGAGGTCTCTCGGACGAGGAAATGCAGGCAATCGCCAAAGAGACGAATTTCTCGGAGACGACTTTCGTTCTGTCGGACGCGGAACGCGAGGGCGGGTACGACGTGCGTATCTTCACGCCCGGGTGCGAAGTGCCGTTCGCCGGACATCCGACCCTGGGAACAGCATACGTCATCCGCCGCGAGATCATCCGAAAAGATGTCGAGCAGGTTAATTTGAACCTGAAGGTTGGACAGATCCCGGTCACGTTCGGACAGGCCCCAGACCGTGACGTCGTCTGGATGAGACAGAAAGCGCCCGAGTTCGGTCCGACAATTGACAGCGCGCAGGTGGCGGCGGTTCTGGGCCTAGACGAGAGGAACATCGACGCGCGGTTTCCGGTTCGGGAGGTATCGACGGGTATGTGGTTTGTGGTTGCCCCGTTGGTGAATCTGGAGGCTGTCAAGCGGGCGAGAATCGCGCCCGACAAGGGTCCAGCCTTCTTTGAGGACAGGCACGGCAAAGGGATTCTCGTCTTCTGCCCCGAGACGTACGGCAAGCAGAACAACTTGAACGTCAGGGTGTTTGTCCCCTTCTACGGGATCGAGGAAGACCCCGCCACCGGCAGCGGCAATGGGTGCCTGGCAAGCTACCTCGTTCAGCACCGCTATTTCGGCGGCAGTCAAGTCGATGTCTGCGTCGAGCAAGGCTATGAGATCGGCCGGCCCTCACTGCTGTACTTGCGAGCCGAAGAGCGAAGCGGCGCCATCGACGTCAATGTCGGCGGCAAGGTCGTCATGATTGCGAAAGGACAATGGCTATGATTACCGGGCAGATCACCAAGGAACTGGCAAGACAACTCGGAGCCGACCTCTGCGGCATCGCGCCCGTGGACCGATTCGACCAGGCCCCGGAGGGATTTCACCCCAGGGACATCTTCTCGGAAACCAAGTCCGTCGTGGTGATGGCAAAGCGGTTCCCGGAAGGCCCGTTCCATTCGCGCAGTCCGATCCCGTACAGTGTCGCCAACGATGTGATCCTTGCTGAAGTCACTCGTCTGACCTGTGAACTGTGCGGGCACCTCGAATGCCAAGGCCATCTTCGCGCCGTGCCTGTGCCGAGCGAGCCCTATGAATACTGGGACGCACCGAAGCGCGAAGGTCGAGGCCTCTTGTCGCTGAAGCACGCCGGCCGGCTGGCGGGACTGGGCGTCATGGGCAAGAACACGCTGCTGGCCAACCGAGAGCTCGGCAACCGGATCTGCTTGGGAGCGGTGCTGCTGGACATCGAACTGCTAGGCGACGCTCTGGCCGACTATCAGCTCTGCGCCGAAACGTGTCGGCTCTGTATCGATGCCTGTCCCGTCCAAGCGATCGACGGCGCGACTGTCAATCAGAAGCTCTGTCGAGGCCGCTCGCAGGGCCGAACCGCGAAAGGAGAGCCTATCTACGTCTGCAACCAGTGCCGCGCGGTGTGTCCCAATGGAAGAGGGATTCAGACGACAGCGCCTGCCTGACGACCTGGGAAACTGCGAATGACCCCGTTGAATTCCGAAGTCGAACAGAAACTGCAAAAGGACGGAGCCAACCTGGTAGGCTTTGCGGACGTGAGTGGCTTGCCGACAGCCGCGACGCGCGGGCTGCGGCGGGCGGTCTCCATCGGAGTACGCTTGGACCCGGAGATTGTCCGCGAGATCGAAAACGGGCCGACCCGGCGCTACTTCGCTGAATACGAGCGCGTGAACGCTCTGCTGGCACGACTGTGCGACCATGCGGCCGGGATTCTCGCTGCCGCCGGGCACCGTGCCGAGCCCGTCAAGGCGACTACCGAGCATTTCGATCCTGCGACGTTGGCGGTGCGGGTCCAGCACAAGACCATCGCCACGCGGGCGGGCCTGGGATGGATCGGCAAATCGGCGCTGCTCGTGACGAAAGAGTACGGGTCGGCGATTCGTCTCGGGTCCGTGCTGACCGACGCTCGTCTTGCAGCCGGCGCGCCCACAGACACCTCCCACTGCGGCAATTGTCGTGAGTGCGTCGACCGCTGCCCTGCCCAGGCTATTGTTGGCGATAACTGGCAACTGGGCGCGTCCCGCGCATCAATCTACGACGCCGTGGCGTGCCGAGCCACCGCGAGGCGGTTGTCAGACCAAGTGGGCATAGAGCCAACTATATGCGGCATCTGCATCAACGCGTGTCCTTGGACGCAGCGCTACCTCGCCCGCGCGCTGAGGCAACAACCGATTGAGATTGCCCCTGTCAACGTAGACGAGTTCGCCACCGCCAGGGCGCTGTTTCGAGAATACGAAGCGAACCTGCCGTTCGATTTGTCCTTTCAGCACTTCCAGCGAGAGGCCGAGACGTTGCCGGGACGGTACGCCCCGCCGACCGGTCAACTGCTCATGGCACGATGCGAGGGTCAAGGCGTGGGTTGCGTGGCGCTGCGTCAAATCGGCGACGGGCTCTGCGAAATGAAGCGGCTCTTCGTGCAGCCGGCCTTTCAAGGGCGAGGCATCGGGCGAGCCTTGGCCGAGGCGATCATTGAAGAGGCCCGGCGGATCGGGTATAAGCGGATGTGGCTGGACACGGTCCTGGAGCCCGCGAAGTGCCTGTACCGATCGCTGGGCTTCGCCGAGATCCCGCCGTACCAGCACGTGCCCATAGAGGGCGTCGTGTTCATGGAATTGGCTTTGTAGAGGCCGGGCGAAGCTTGGACCCGTTGTGTGTTGCCGTGGAAGTGCTCCGGTTCAAAACGAAGTACATGTCAAACGTCTTGTCCTGGGTAAGGACAGAGGCCGACATGGTTCAATGGGCGGGTCACGCCTTTGTGTGGCCCATGACCCAGAGGCAATTCCGCGCGCATTTGAGAGAGAGCAAGACGCGGCTTCCTTCGTTGTATCCGTTTGCCCTGTTGAATCGCGGCCGGGCTGTCGGCTATTGTGAGCTGTCGAACCATCAGCGTAATTCCGACGCGGCCATGTTGTCTCGCGTTATCGTCGCCCCCAGACACCGGGGCAAAGGCTACGGTGCGTTCATGATTCGTGGGGTCTTGCGCTTCGGCTTCGTCGATCTCGGGCTGAACCGCGTTTGGCTGGGCGTCTTCGATTTCAACGAGGCCGCCATCAAATGCTACCGACGAGCCGGCTTCGTGCTTGAAGGCACGCTCCGACAATCAGCGAGGGTCGGCGACTCTTACTGGAATTGTCACCTGATGAGCATTTTGCGGAGAGAATGGATGAACGGCCGTGGGGTGACTCCCCCCCAACAGCAATCAGGATAGGAGACTATGGAAACACACTTCAAGAAGTATCACGGGCTAGGCAATGACTACCTGATCATCGACCCGAACGTTCGGGACGTGGAGATGACCGAGACCAATATCCGCCTCCTTTGCGACCGGAACTTCGGTGTTGGCTCAGATGGCATTCTGTACGGACCCAGCTTTGAGGGCGACATGCCGGCTGTGCGGATTCTCAATCCTGATGGCAGCGAGGCTGAGAAGAGCGGCAACGGACTGCGCATCTTCGCCAAATACCTGTTCGAGAAGCGATACGTTCAGTCCAGAATCTTCAAGATCAAGACTCTTGGGGGAATCGTCCACGTGGAAGTAAAGGACGACAAGGCCAACTTGATTCGCATCAACATGGGCAAGGTGACATTCGTCAGCAACGAGATTCCCGTGGCCGGCAGCAGGCGTGACGTCGTGGATGAGTCCCTCGACGTTAACGGGACGCCGTACAAAGTGACGTGTCTGTCCATTGGCAATCCTCATTGTGTGATCCCGATGAACGAGGTCAGCGAGGCCCAGGCCAGAGAGATTGGGCCGTTCATCGAACATCACACGATGTTCCCCAACCGCATCAACATGCAAATCGTCAAAGTCCTGGACCGGGCCAATATCGACATCCGGATCTGGGAACGCGGCGCCGGCTACACGCTCGCCTCCGGCAGCAGTTCCTGCGCTGCTGCCTGCGCCGTCCACAGGCTCGGCCTCGTCGATAACGACATCACCGTTCACATGCCCGGCGGTCAGTTGCACATCGAGATCGCAGACGATGGCGAAGTCTTCATGACCGGCCCCG
>CAZGRF010000245.1:0-6034 GCA_964527825.1 uncultured Pirellulales bacterium | reverse complement strand
GAACCGGACGATCTGGCGTTTCAGTATGCTCATAGATGATCACCTCCGCATGAAGGGTACGCCGCTCGCTTTATAAATCCTGCGCTTCCGGTCCCACGGGCTTTCGTCATTGCCGGGTAGGTTCAGAAACCGAAAGCTTTATATATGGGTACCTCCATACTACCTCATAGGAGTGACTTGGAGGTGGCAAGATGTACCCGAACGTGACGATTGGCAGGCCGCATTTCGGCCCTGGATATGTACCGTATTTCTACGCAGCAGGCCGCTTTGTATCGTACGATCTGCCCCGGCCCCATGCGCCTTTGGAGGTGCGTTTCACACCGGCTTCGTCATATGATTTCACCTCGGATCTGGTCCAGAGGCGTGGCTATCCGCCTACACAGACGGTCGAACAGGTTATCCGTAGAGGGATACCTAGCCATTCCCGATTCTGAGCCAGAGACCGCCCTGATCTCCGACAAAATGCACACGGCCGGCCTCGGTTTGGATGACGTCATTTCTCAGATTCGCAAACGCTACGCGGTCTACGAGAAGAACATCTACGAGCTCGAATGGGCCAAGTGCGAGGCCATCAACTGCCTCTATCGGCACCGGGGCTACCACGGTCCGACCGACAGCAAGATCGAGTATTCGGTCAGCAAGCGGCTCAACGATCTATACATGGAGCAGCGGGCCGAGCGCGTCAATCTGTGGCGGGATGTCTCACGACTCAGGCTGCAGTTGCCTGAGAATGCGCAACAGTATCTGTCTGCTCACCGCAAGGTCTCGATCCTGCAAGACGATGAGGGTGATGCCCCGTGATCACGCGGGCGCAGGAGTTGTGCCGGCAATTGAAGCCGGTCTTGGGCGTGAAGATCGACCGTTTGTGGTCGGCCTATTTGGCCGAATCCGACCCGGGCGGCAAGGCCGACATCGAACAAACGCTCGAGCTCTTGGCCGCCAAGCATCTCGGTAAAAGCTACGAACCCGACCGCTCACCTTTCCCGCCGCCGTCGAAGAAGTTCGCCCAAAGCGGTGATTTCAAGCTGGGGACGGTGTCCTATGGCGGTCACAACCTGTACCCGTTCAATCTCAAAAGCGACCGACTCAAAGAGCATATCTTGGTCGCCGGCAGAAGCGGTTCAGGCAAGACCAATCTCACCTTTGTTCTTATGGAAGGCATCATGGCCTCACGGATCAAAGTGTTGGCCCTTGACTGGAAACGCGGCTATCGTGACCTGGTCGGTCGCCACAAGAGTCTCCGAGTGTTCACGATCGGGCGGGATGTCGCGCCGTTTCGGTTCAATCCTCTGATCCCACCGGCTGGCTGTGAGCCGCACCTCTGGATCAAGCTGGTCGTCGATGTCATCGCGTCGGCCTACCTCGGCGGTGAAGGTGTCATCAGCCTGTTGGTCGCGGGACTGGATCATTTGTATGCCCAGTTCGGCGTCTTCGATGAAACCCAAACCGGCTGGCCCACGATCCAGGACCTGCTCGCTTGGCTGCGTACCGCCAAGCTCAAAGGCCGAGCGGCGATGTGGCAGGCCTCAGCGGAACGAATCCTCCTGGGCATGACCTATGGCGAGTACGGCGCCGTGTTGAACACCCAGGACAACAGCCATGTCGCCGAGCTTCTGGACCACAACGTCGTGCTAGAGATGGACGGTCTATCGAGCGCTTCGGATAAGGTCATGTTCTCCGAAGCCTTGACTTTGTACCTGTACCGTCACCGTCTGGGGCAGGGCCCACAGAAGAAGCTGACCAACGTGATCGTCCTGGAAGAGGCGCATAACCTGCTGCTGAAGAAGTCCACCGAGTCGAAGGAATCGGTTCTCGAAACGTCTATCAGGATGGTCCGTCAGTACGGCCTTGGCTACGTGTTCGTGGACCAGTCGGCGTCGCTATTGAGCAAAGTGGCGTTCGCCAACTCGTATGCGACGCTGGCCCTGAGCCAGAAACTGCGCTCGGATGTTCAGGCGATTGCCGGCGCCATGAACCTGACCGATGAACAGAAGCAAGCCCTCAGCACGCTGCCCGTCGGCACTGCCGTCGTTCGTCTCGCCGATGAGCATCCAGAGCCATTCCTGGTCAGAATCCCCCTGTGCCCGGTCCGGGAAGGTAGCGTCTCAGATGCAGCAGTTCGAGCCCAGTTCGACAGTTGTTACGCCAATACCAAGACGCATAGTGTTCCACAGCGAGAATCACCAGCGATTCCGCCGATTCCAGCGGCGGATAGAACAAGTGTAGACAACCGGAATAACCAAGAGGCAAATGAAGAAAGAACCCGCCCACCATCCCCCGAGGAATCAGCAGATAAAGAGACATCTCCTGATTCCAAACCTGGACCACCCAGGAATCTGTCTCCAGAGGAAAAGAGATTCGTGACCGATATCATTGCTCGGCCGCTCTCGACCACGGTCTCACGCTATCATCGCCTGAACTTGTCCCGCCGGCGGGGCAACGCCGTGCGTGAATCGCTCAGCTCGGCCGGCATCATCGCACGTATCACCATCGCCACCCGCTCGGGCCAGGTCGTCTTGTTCCAACTCACCGATGAGGGCAGAGCTATCTGTTCGGCGCTCGGGATCGACCCCGGCCCTCAGCCGCGTGAGAGCCTCGAACACATGTTCTGGTTGAGTCGCGCGGCCAAGTACTTCGAGCAACAAGGGTACGAAGTCCGGCGCGAGCACCCAGTCCAAGGCAACGGTGCCGTGGACATCCTGGCCACACGACCCGGTGAAACCGTCGCGGTCGAGATCGAGACCGGCAAGTCCGACACCAAAGAAAACCTCACCAAGATCGCTCATGCCGGCTTCGATCGCATCGTGCTCTTGGCTACATCGCCCGCGGGAAGTGAGGCTTGTCAGAAGGCGAAGGCGTCTGTCGCAAATGATCTGCCGGTGCAGTTGATGACGTGGCTGGATGTTTCGTGAGGGCTGAGGAAGCGTCCCGGGAACAGGGGCCGTTGGTGGCCCGACAGGCCAGCTTGTAGGGTCGCAGAGGGGGTGTAGTTGTGAGAATCCGTGCGTCGGCGGCTCAGGATCAGACTGCGCGCATTCTTGCATTCTGTCCCCGAGAAGAGTATACTGTTGGGCGACTGGCGAGCATGGCGGATACGGCTTGACCCAGGGAAGATGCTCTGGCAATCTGCGTGAATTGGCTTCGCGCTCGCAGCGCGGTTCGTGATGCCCAGCCGGTGCAGCATCCGAGGCAATGAGAGCGGTCGTTGGAGTGGAGGATGTGACGATGTTGAGGTCGAGCTGCGAAAGGGGAATGCTGTGTGCCCACGGGCCGAGTCTGCATAGGATGATCCTCCCCGTGCTGTTGGTGGCGGTCTCTGCCCGGGCGGCACAGCCGGTGAACTTCGCCAGCAGCACTTTGAAGACGTATGTCGAAAGAGCCCTGGATGTGACGGACCCGACGCCTTCAGACATGCTCCGGCTGACCTCGCTCGACATTCGCAGCCGGACCGTTGGCAGCCTCGTCGGTCTGGAGTACGCCACGAACCTTACCTATCTCGTGCTGCAGAACGCCGGAGTCAGCGATCTGGCCCCCTTGGCCGGACTTGTGAGTCTGAAAGACCTACATCTCAACAAGAACCAGATCAGCGACGTTTCCGCGTTGGGTGACCTGACCGAGCTGCGCGCTCTGTCGCTCGACGAGAACCAGATCCACGACATCTCGGCCCTTGCCGGTGCTGTCGGACTCGAATCGCTCAATCTGCAGAAGAACCAGGTGATGGACATCTCCGCCTTGTCGGGCATGACGAAGATGGATCGCCTGCGCTTGGAGTCCAACCAGATTCACGACGTCGGTGCGCTCGCAGACATGACGGCCCTGCGGCAATTGTACCTTCACAACAACCAAGTAGAGCAGGTCACCAGCCTGGCTAATGCGGCGGGACTGACGCTGTTGTACCTTGACTCTAACCAGATAGCTGACATCTCGCCCTTGGCATCGCTGACTCAGCTTGAGACCCTTGGCCTGGCTTCGAACCGTGTGGTTGACGTCTCGGCTCTCAAGGGTATGACCGCACTGAAGCAGTGCTATCTCAGCTCCAATCAGATCGCCGACATCGGGCCTTTGACGGGCCTGAGGAGCCTTCGCTACCTCTACGTTCAGGGCAATCCTCTGAACGAAGGTGCTTACCGGGAGGACTTGTGCGCCATCGCCCAGGCTAACCCGGGGATGGTCCTGATGTTCACTCTCGCGTGCGCCCCGCCGACCAATGTTTCGGCCAGCGACGGGCTCTACAGGGATCGAGTGACGATCTCCTGGGATCCTATCGCGTTGAACTGCAGCGGGCTGAGGATCTACTACGGAGTGTACCGCTCCGAGAGGATAGACGGACCCAAGGTACTCGTCGATCGTTTCCAGACCGCTCTCTCCATTGACGACAGGGAGGGCATGTCCGGAGTGACGTACTATTATTGGGTCGTAGCCTCATCTGTAGACAGCGACAGCAACTGCACGGACTTCAGCCTGTCCGACACGGGCTCCCGCGAGGCCGTCCCGATTTTCGTGGATGATGACGCCCCCGGCGATCCGGGGCCCGGACAACCGGAGATCAGCGATCCCCACCAGGATGGATCGGCAGAGCATCCCTTCGATTCCATCCAGCAGGCTATCGATGTCGCGCTGCCGGGTGACGAGATTGTCGTGCTCGAGGGGGTATATACGGGCGATGGCAACCGCGACATCAAGTTTAGGGGCAAGGCTGTCACGGTTCGCGGCGGGGATCCGACAGACGCGAATGTCGTGGAGCGAACGGTGGTCGACTGCGAGGGGGGACCGGCTTCACCGCATCGGGGATTCGTGTTTGTCCATACGTCCGGTAGTCGCCCTGAAGGCCCTGCGAGCGTCCTTGACGGCTTGACTATCCAAAACGGCTACGCGGAAGGACCCGACCGCGTGGACCGGCTGGGCGGCGCCATCATCTGCCGGGGGACGAGTCCTACCATACGCAACTGCCTTCTTCAGGACAACTTCGCCACCAGTGGCGGTGCCGTGTGCATCGACAGCGGCTCCAGCGAGTCGTCCGACTGCCGCCCCAAGTTCAGCCGCTGCCGTATCCGCTACAACGCCGCCAAGGGCGGCGGGGGCGGGGTCTACGTTCGCCAGCCGACCGACACCTCGGAAATCGCCGATTGTCTGATTGAGGGCAATGAGGCCCCCAAGGGCGGCGGCATATACTGTGCCGAAGGTCGTCCGCGGATTCACGACTGCATCGTGCGCGGAAACATGGCGACCGTCGATGGGGGAGGACTCTGGGTCTCTGACCCCGACGTGCAGATTGCCCGCTGCTCCTTTACCGGCAACATCGCCGCCCGGGCCGCCGGCATCATGGCAGACCAGGCGAACTTGTCCCTGGACCGCTGTCTGGAGATATTCAACTGTGTGATTGCGGGCAACCAGGCTGCCGATTCCGGGGGAATTGGTGTTCATACGAACTATCCCTGCGCCTTCAAGAGCTGCACCATCGCGGGCAATGCCGGCGGGACCACTCCGGGACTGTATGCCAGCGCCTGCAGCGAACTGACCGTAACCAATTGCATCGTCTGGGCGAACGGGACGTCGATGGACAGAGGGCTCTCTGCCGCCGCCGAGGTGCCTGTCACCATAACCTACTGCTGCACGCAGATTCCCTGGCCGGGTCAGGGAAACCTTTGCGCGGACCCGTACTTCGCGGATGCTGACGGCCCCGACGACACGTTCGGGACAGCGGATGACGATCTGCGCCTGATGCGCGGGTCGCCCTGCATTGACGCAGGCTGCACCTCGCAACTACCCGATTGGGTGGCGTATGACCTGGGTGGGCATGCCTGGCGCGAGGACGGAAGGGTGGACATGGGTGCCTATGAGTGCGCCGATACAGCCTTTTGGCACGTTGACCGGCGCGAGGGTTCCGACGACTACACCGGAGCGGATCCGAGTTACCCGCTGGCCACGATCCAGGCAGCCATCCATCGTGCCGGCGCCAGGGACACCATCCTGGTCCGGCCCGGGACGTACACGGGGCCCATCTCTTTTGAGGGCAAGGCGATCCGGCTGCGAG
>CAZGRF010000244.1:2687-6040 GCA_964527825.1 uncultured Pirellulales bacterium | reverse complement strand
CCTGCGGCGGGATCCAGAATCAACGGGACCTCTATGCAGTCGTCGATACCGTCGAATGTCAGTGCCCCGTCGACCTTGCCATCGTTCGGGTACCATATCGGATTGCCCTCCACGAGAGCGTCGTGACGACATTCTGAACTATCGCAGGCAATCTGCCCTTCTGTTTCGTCCAGTTTCCAGTAGCCTACCATATTCATTGTCTGACCCCAGTAGCTTACCAGGACGTCGACATCCGCGTTGTCTACTACCCCGTCGCCCCAGGGCATCGGACCGATGTCACAGCAGGACGCACACGGACCCCAGCCCTCAAGAACGAGGAGCAGATCCTCCAAGTCGACCTTCCCATTGCAGCACAGGTCAACAACCGGGGCAATCTGTGTACTACAGATGCATTGGATGCCAACGTCTATTCGATTGTTGAAATACAGCGTCTTGCCGTCGGGGCTGATATAGGCGCCCGAGGTCTCTACAACGTCACCCACATCCAGACGAAGCGGCTCCCTCCACGGTTCGGAGACCGTCATGCGGGTTGTTGCCCAGAGGTCGCAGCACCCAAGTCGGTCGGACTCGAAGATCAGTGACAAGCTGTCAGACGTCATGCTGGGTTCAGCCTCGTTGCCTGGGCTATTGACTGTCGGCCCGAGATTCATTGGCGTGCTCCAGGCGGCATCTTTGGACGGACGCGTTGCGACGTAGAGATCCATACCGCCTTCACCTCCATCCCGATCCGAGGCAAAATAGAGCGAGAGGCCGTCGGGGGAAATGCAGGGTTCCTTGTTGAGGGCCGTGCTGTTGACCGCTGCGCCCAGGCTGGAGGCAAGATCCCATTCGTCGTCGGTCGCATCTCGCGTCGAGACATACAATTCCGACCCTCGATCGAAATAGAGTTCGCGCCCGTCGTAGGAGATACATGGATTCCGCTCTGCCTGATGCCACGTGTTGATGTTGAGGCCGATGTGTACGGGCCGGCACCAGCCGGAATCGAGAGTATCCCTTTCCGCCACAAAGATGCCCCAATCACCAAAGTAGGGCCAATCAGGATTGGCAGGGCGGTCCGAAGCGAGATAGAGCGTCAGACCATCTGCGGAAAGACACACATCGCCATCCATGAAATCAGAGTAGACCGGTGGCCCCAGAAGCACGGGTTCACTGACTGCGATTTCTGCATTGGCATCCAGAGCGCCAAGCAACATAGCGGCTAGAAATACAACTACAATTGACCTGTTTTTTTCACAATCTAACCATTTCATAACAAACCTTCCTTTCTGCCCGTTTGGGCAACGCTTACCCTTGACGGCCTCCACGGTGGAGGCCACGTCCTTGCGGGGAACGATTTCCCTCTATAAACACAGGAAAACCTCGCGCATCTTGCACGGGCAGGCGATTTCTTTCGGATATTCGGGCTTGCCTTTGGTGCACGGTCAGGGTAGATTGACACCTTACTTGGCGGCACCGTTTGGCATCATTGAGACATCCAGCACGCGGTTGTTCTTATACCGTTCGTAGGGAGGCATGATGCAGAGCGACTACACGAGCATCGGAGGTGTAGGCCAAGCCTTCTTGACCACGCACTGGTCGCAGATCGAGGCGAGTGATGATCCCGGTCGCTCCCAAGCCCTGATCGAGCTATTGCTCCGGCGCTATTGGAAGCCCGTCTACTGTTTCCTGCGATCCAAAGGCTATGGCAATGAGCGGGCCAAGGACCTGACCCAGGGCTTCTTCTGCGATATCGTGCTGCAGCGCGACCTGATCCGCCGGGCCGATCGGACCAAAGGCCGCTTCCGCTCGTTCTTGCTCATGGCCTTGAACTGCTATATCGCCAATGTCCACGAGGCCCAAACCGCTCGGAAACGCACGCCGGCCGGGAGTCTGATCCGCATGGACTGGGCGGATTTGGAGAGTCTGCCCGAGACTTGCTCCACACTGACGCCCGAGGACACCTTCACCTATGCCTGGGTTACGGCGCTGCTGGAGCGGGCCCTGGAGCAGGTCCGCAGCCAGTGCGAACAGGACGGACGCGGCCTCTATTGGCAGGTGTTCGAGGATCGGGTCGTGCATCCCATTCTGCATGGAGGTGCGGCCCCGTCTTTGGAAACGATCTGCGAGCAGTACGGGATCAGCGAGCCTGCCACCGTCTCCAATATGCTGACCACGGTCAAACGCCGGTTCCGCAAGGCATTGAACCAGTGCCTGCGGGAATCGGTGATGTCGGACGAAGAGGCGGGCGCGGAATTGGAGGAAATCCGACGTTTTCTGCCCAGGCTCGCGCAAGATGGAGGCTGATATGCGGTATTGATCTCAGGAGGCCGTCGCAGATTGGGGTAGTCAGATGAAGAAAGAGGATTCGTTGCTCGGTTTGAGGCCCGAGCAATTGGACCGTCTGTTGTCCATCGGGGACGACTCGGCCGATCACGAACCTGACGATAAGGTGCGCAGCGGTGGGGACGAGAGGCCCGCAGGGGACGGGACGAAGCAGCCCGGCGGCTCCGCTACGCCGACCATCTCCGTCGTTCTGGAGCAGCCCGGCGACTGGATCGGCAGGTACAAGCTGCTTCGAACTCTTGGCGAAGGCGGCATGGGGACGGTCTTTCTGGCCGAACAGGAAGGACAGATCCGGCGGAGAGTCGCGATCAAAGTGATCAAGCCGGGGATGGATTCCAGGCGGGTCTTGGCCCGCTTTGAGGCCGAACGTCAGGCTTTGGCCCTTCTGGATCATCCGAACATCGCCCAGATCTACGACGCCGGCACCACCGTGGCCGGCCGGCCCTATTTCGCGATGGAATACGTGAAAGGATCGCCCATCACGGACTACTGCGACCGCCACAAGCTCAGCATTGAGGATCGCCTGCGCCTCTTCCAGCAGGTCTGTCTCGCTGTCCACCATGCCCACCAGAAAGGGATCATCCATCGCGACCTCAAGCCGTCGAACATCATCGTCTCCGCAGAGAACGACCGGTCCACACCGAAGATCATCGACTTTGGCGTGGCCAAGGCCATGAGCCAGCCCCTGACCGAGCGGACGCTCTTTACGGAGGACAGCCAACTGCTGGGCACGCCGGAGTACATGAGTCCCGAACAGGCCGAGATGGTCAACGAAGACATCGATACGCGTTCGGATATCTACTCGTTGGGCGTACTGCTGTATGTGCTGCTGGCCGGCATTCTGCCGTACGATTCCGAGACGTTCCGTCAGGGGGGGATCGAGCACATCCGCCAGGTCATCCGCGAAACCGATCCCAAGACACCGAGCACCCGCCTGGCCAAGCTCGGTGAAGAAGCGAAGAAGGCCGCCGAGAGCCGGCGCACCGAAGTCGCTGCCCTCGCCAAACGCCTCCACAAAGAGCTCGAATGGA
>CAZGRF010000244.1:0-2587 GCA_964527825.1 uncultured Pirellulales bacterium | reverse complement strand
CGGCGCACCGAAGTCGCTGCCCTCGCCAAACGCCTCCACAAAGAGCTCGAATGGATTCCGCTCAAAGCGATGCGTAAAGAGCGGGCCGAACGCTATCGCTCTGCATCCGAAATGGCGGACGATATCGAGAACTACCTCAAGGGCGATCCCCTGATGGCCGGTCCGCCAAGCACGGTTTACCGAGCCAGGAAGTTCATGCGAAGACATAGAGCCCTGGTAACTGGTGTTGCCGCAGTAGTGGCAGTGTTATTGGCCGGGATTTTCGTTTCAACAGAGTTTGCTTACGACGCCGGTCGGGCTCGTGACAAAGAAGCGGTTGCCAGGGTACATGCCCAACGGGCCGAAAAGCTCGCTCAAGAACAACGATATATCGCAGAAGAGCAACGAGAGGTTGCCGAGCAGCAGGCCGAGAAGTATCGCCGTTCCTTATACTTGAGAAGTGTTATTCTGGCGGACAGATACTACTTTGACAATGACATAGGTGGTATGCGTGACTTGTTGAAAGCGTGTCCGGAAGATCTGCGCCAATGGGAATGGTATCATCTCTGGCGTGTGTCCGACCAGTCCATCATGACTCTGCGCGGACATGCAAGGGAAGTGCCTTCGGTCGCCTTCAGTCCCGATGGGAAGCGGATTGTCTCAGGCAGTCGGGATACCACGATCAAGGTCTGGGACGCCAAGAGCGGCAGCGAACTGATGACTCTTAAGGGACATCAGGGCCCTGTTCTTTCGGTAGCTTTCAGTCCGGATGGAAGATGGATTGTCTCGGGCAGTGAGGATACGAAGGTTAAGGTCTGGGACGCTGAGAGCGGCAGAGAACGGATGACTCTTGAGGGACATACGGGAGCAGTTCGGTCGGTGGCCTTCAGTCCTGATGGCAGTCGGATTGTATCAGGTAGTCGTGATGGCACAATCAAGATATGGAATGCAAACGCCGATGAGGAAGCAAGAAGGACTCTTACAGGACATGTTGGAGCGATTCACTCGGTGGCTTTTAGTCCTGACGGCAGTCGAATTGTGTCGTGCAGTGCCGCTTCTGAGATTAAGGTCTGGGACACCGAGAGCGGCAGCGAACTGACGACTATGACAGCCGGTCAGGGATATCTTTGGTCGGCAGCATTCAATCCAGATGGCAGTCGGATTGTCTCAGGTAGCGAGACTGGTACGATCACGGTCTGGGACCCCGAGAGCGGAAGCGAACTGATGAAAATAGACGGTCATGTGAATCGAGTTAGGTCGGTTGCTTTCAGTCCCGATGGCAGGCGGATTGTTTCGGGCAGTTGGGATTCTGCGATCAAGGTCTGGGATGCCGAGAGTGGCAGCGAACTGATGACTCTGAAGGGGCATAGGGGTTTGGTTGGTTCTGTAGCATTCAGTCCTGACGGCAGGCAGATTGTCTCGGGTGCTGACTGGGGGGATAGTACGATCAAGCTATGGAATGCAGAAGGTAGCAACGAACCGACGACTCTTGAGGGACACAAAGGTCCTGTTCTTTCCGTAGCGTTCAGTCCTGATAGCAGGTGGATTGCATCGGGCAGTCAGGATTGTAACATCATGGTATGGGATACCAGAAGTGACGGCAAACCGATGGTTCTTGAGGGGCATAAGGGAGCAGTTACTTCGGTAGCATTCAGTCCTGATCCTGATCGCAGGCGGATTGTCTCGGGCAGTGGGGATGGCACAATCAGGGTATGGGACGCCGAGAGTGGGAACGAACTGATGCCTCCAAAGGAGCTGGAGGCATCAGTAACTTCGGTGGCGTTCAGTCCGGATGGAAAACACATTGTCTCGGCTAGTTGGGATCGTACCGTCAGGATATGGGATGCCCAAAGTGACAGCGAACCGATAAGGACTATTACAGGACATACGGGAGCAGTAACTTCGGTAGCATTTAGCCCTGATGGAAAACGTATTGTCTCGGGCAGTAGGGATGGCGCGATTAAGGTATGGGATGCCGAAGAAGGTGGCGACCCGATATGGACTTTTTCCGGGCCCGGGGGTGGGTCTCTTTCGGTGGCCTTCAGTCCCGACGGCAAGCGGATTGTCGCTGGTGTGGGTGCCGCGATTAAGGTATGGGATGCCGAGAACGGCAGCCAACTGAATAGTATTGACGCAGTCATGGCGTGGATTAAGGCAGCATTCAGTCCGGACGGCAGCAGGATTGTATCGGGGAGCTTGGATTGGAGACCAACAGTATGGGACACCGAAAGTGGCAACAAACTGATTGCTCTTCGCGGACATAACCAGCGAATCAATTCGGTAGCTTTCAGTCCCGACGGCAGGCGGATTGCATCGGGCAGTCACGATGGTACGATTAAGGTTTGGGATATAGCCAGCCCTGAAGAAGTCGAGTCTGAGCTATTGGCGGAAGAAGAAGGCGTCACCTGGGTTCGCAAAGGCATCTCCGAGTAACATACGCAGGACTTCGCGGCGCTGTGTACGAACCTGCCAAGGAAGAAAAGCCCCGGAACAGCCAGAAGACCTGCTCAATTTGGCGCCACGCTCTTGATTCAACGTCCACAACGAAGATGCAACCAGAAAGCCTATTATCCGTCAATGCCTGCAAACGCCAGCCAGGAGCAAAGCC
>CAZGRF010000243.1:0-6072 GCA_964527825.1 uncultured Pirellulales bacterium | reverse complement strand
CATCAGGGAAATGAAAGAGTATCTCGCCGGGCGAGACATCCCCGTCAACCTCTGAATCACGAATTATCGCTCTGTGTAGGCCGGCGATAACCAGAGCAGCCTCAGACGGGGCTGCTCTTTGTGTTTTCCGCGAAAGTGACACCCCCGACTGGCCGATAGGAGGAGGGTGAGAGCCCATGACTCTATGCTGGGGATGCACTGACAACGACATGTTCCACAGACTCAAGAAAAACCGATTCTTCCTGAAAGCCAAGCTTCTTACACTGCGCTGGTATCCGAGCAGTCGCAGTTGCCTTCGCGTCGGGACCAACATACACCCTCCCCAACAGATGCCTCCGTTGATGGTCCGCAAGCCCGAGTGGCGGCGCTAGCACAGCAGGTCATCCCATCTCATACCCGAGCCAAACCTGAATCCCAGTCGGCCATGGCCCCGCCCCACTCTGCCCCCTTGTTGCGCCGTGAATCCATGTTCCCTTCTCCGCGATATTCTCCCAGGAATCAGCACGCTCGCCGTTCTGTGAGGATGCCCCGTATCAGCGGGACCGACATTTTGGGACCACAGGCTGAACGGCCATCCGCGTGCGTGTTATCGCCGTTCTGGATAAACCATCGAATCTTCTCAGCGTACCTATTTTAACTAAAGAATTCTCTCGCCGCTTTCCGATTGTCACACTAAATAGCCAATATTGCCCATGTTCACACTCTTCTGGTGAAGCATCGTGGACGTGAGATCAAACACAGGGAAACAAGCTGAACAAGGAGATCGCAATGCTTAAGGAAGATGTCCTCGCCCGTTACCTGGCCGCCTTGCTCCAAGGTGACAGAAAAGCCTGTCGCGCCGTCGTCGAAGAGACGCTCCAGAGCGGCATTCCGGCAAATTCGGTATACATCCACCTCATCTGGCCGGTCATGGCTGAGATCGAGCGCCTCTCGCGCGTGGACAAGGTCACAGCCGTCCAGGAACACCTGGCGACGCGAATCAACCGGACGATTGTGGACCAACTGCAGAACAAGCTCCCGCGCCGCCCTGCCAAGCAGAAGAAAGTAGTGGTCTGCTGTGCCCGTGAGGAATTGCAGGAGTTGGGGGCCCAGATGATAACCGACCTGTTCGAGAGCGACGGTTGGCAGGTACGGTTTCTTGGCGGTGGTCTGACCAGTGACGACGTCTTCGCCTACATCAACGACTACGCCCCGGATGTCCTGGTGATCTACGGGACCGCCCCGAAGCAGGCGCCCGACGTCCGCCGGTTGATCGACAGGATCCGCGGGGTCAACGCCTGGCCTCATCTGAGGATCATCGTCTCGGGAGGTCTCTTCAACCGCGCCGAGGGCCTATGGGAAGAAATCGGGGCTGACGGCTTCGCGCCCACGGCTGCCGAGGTGCTTCACATCGCGGCCGATGAAACACAGGTGGCCGAGCCCAGTCAGCGAACGGTCAACCGCCGTAAAAAAAGACAGAGCGCGGCTGCGCAGGAATATGAGCACGCCACCGCATAGCCGGATCCACCGGCGAAGGGCCGTGCCGGCTCGAACGGGCAGCCGGCACGGCACTACCTGCCGGCCTGTTGCAGCTTGTATTCGACACTATCCACCAGGGCCAGCCAACTGGCCTCGATGATATTCTCAGAGACACCAACCGTCCCCCAGATCGAGTGCTTGTCACGCGACTCGATCACGACGCGGACGCGCGCCGCTGTCCCCTCTCGCGCGTTGACCACGCGCACCTTGTAATCGAAGAGAGTGACCTCTTGAATGTCCGGATAGAATGGTTCGAGCGATTTCCGCAGGGCGGCGTCGAGCGCATTGACCGGGCCGTCCCCCTCGCCCACCACGTGCTCGACCGCGTCGCCAACCTTCAGCTTGACCGTAGCCTCTGTGACCATCTCGCCGGTCTTGCGCTTCTCAACGGTCACGTGGTACTTGATCAGCTCGAACGAAGGCCGGAACGTGCCCATGATTCTCTTGACCAGGAGATCGAAGCTGGCGTTGGCCGCCTCGAACTGGTAGCCGTCATTTTCGAGTTCCTGCACGCGGGCGAGAATCTTCTTCGCCAGCGCCCTATCCTGCGTCAACTTGGCCTTCTCCAGCTCGGCCAGAATATTCGACTTGCCGCTCAGCTCCGAGATCAGGAACCGCCGCTCGTTGCCTACCAGGTGCGGATCGACGTGCTCATAGGTTTTCTTGCTCTTACGCAGAGCATCCACATGCAGGCCCGCTTTGTGCGCGAAGGCGCTCTCACCCACATAGGGCAGGTTCAGAACCGGCAGCAGGTTCGCAACCTCAAAGACGAAGCGTGACGCCTCTGTCAGCATCTTGATCTTCTCGCCGTCCAGCACTTCCAAGCCCATCTTCAATGCCAGCCCCGGCACGAGCGCGCACAGATTCGCATTGCCGCAACGCTCGCCCAGACCGTTGATAGTGCCCTGCACCTGCCTGGCGCCGGCCCGCACGGCCGCGAGCGAATTGGCCGTGGCGCAGTCGGTGTCGTTGTGGCAGTGGATGCCTACGACCACCGAGCCGAACGTCTGACAGACCTGCTGCGTGATATCGAAGACCTGCTCCGGCAGCGTCCCGCCGTTCGTATCGCACAGCACCAGCGCGTCCGCCCCGGCCTCCGCCGCAGCCGCCAGCACCTTCATGGCATATTCGGGATTCTCCTTGTAGCCGTCGAAGAAATGCTCGGCGTCGAACATCGTTTCAAGGTCCTTCTGCTTGAGATACCGCACCGAGTCGGCACAGAGCGTCAGGTTCTCGTCGAGCGAGCAGCCCAGCACCGTCTTGACGTGCAGGTCCCACGTCTTGCCCACGATCGTCGCGGCCGCGGTCTTGCAGGCCAGGATCGCGTTGAGCGAAACGTCGTCCTCGACGGTGCAGTCGGCCCGGCGCGTGCTGCCGAAGGCCACGACCTTGGCGTTCTGCAGCCCGAGCTTGGCGACTTCCGCGAAGAACTGCATCTCCTTCGGATTGGAGGCCGCATAGCCCCCCTCGATGTACTGCAAACCCAGGTCGTCGAGGCATTTGGCGATCGACAGCTTGTCCTCCAGCGAGAAGCTCACCCCCTCGGCCTGCATGCCGTCGCGTAAAGTCGTGTCATAGACTGCGATTCTGGTCATCATCACTCCCGGCCGCCCGGGTCCCATGCCATATCAGTTCCAGGTTGATGGAAATGCTCGATTCTAATGCCCTATCCCCCCCTGTAAAGCCGAAACTTCACCCCGCTCCTGCCCCAGACCCGTCCAGGCCGACATGCAATTGGGATACTGGGAGTCGCTCTGTGCCGATGAGAATGGGCTGTCCGATGCCATTCCCAGCAACGAGGCGTCCCCGCCCACACGCCAGTCAATCTGTGCCTTGAGGAGAAGGTCCAAGAGCTCGAACCTCACTCCTACAAGGGATGAGGCGGCGCACCGAATCTACGCCCTCGCAAGACCGCGGCGACGAGCTCGGTGGGCGTCACGTCTCAAGGCTGTCCGCCTCGGCCTGGAATGGGTGTGTGACTCGGCCGGCCAGAATCGCCCGATACAGCACTCAAGAAACTGTCTTGCGACTGCAGCGCTGCTTTCAAGACACCAAGCCTCATTAGAGAGACCAGCAAGGCACACGTTCTCGCTTGACAGTTGATGGATCGCTTCGGATTGAACTCTATGTCGGTGAACCCCCCGTATTCAGTGAGCCTCCTCAAGTAGTCTTGGTGCGGCTCCAGTGCCTTTGAGTACAACCAGTCATAGAACGCAGTCCTGGGCATCAAAGGCCAGCGTTCCCCGAAGAAGTCGAAACCAAGCAGTGCTCCAGAGTTTCTGAGTCTGGCGTCTTTCTTTGCGTCCCTTCCGTCGTTCCTGTAGAGGTCCGTATAGGGCCCGCCGTTTTCAAAGACCTTGCTCCCTTGAAAGGCTGTCTCAAGGCTCAGAATCCCGTGATCTGTCGACAGCCGCAGGCTGAATGCACTGAGCTTCCGCCCAAGCGGAGCCTCCGATTTCGTGGAGACTTCAAGCAGAGGGCATAACCCCTTCTCTCTTGCGCCGTCGTGTAGCGCAGCAATGTTCTTCCTCTTTTGAACAGGAGCGAATCCGGGATTCCAGACGAATTCGATTTCAATCACCTCTACCAGACGATGACGTTTAGCGTGTGGTATGAAGACAGGTCGCCTTGCCATTCTCATAACCTAGGATCTTGTCTATTGGCACGGCATCGGGAACCAGTATCTCCGATTTCTCCGCCGCCTTCCTTCTCTCATGGATCTCGCAGACGTTCCAATCCATACGCGTGAAAAGAACCTCAAAGTCCAGTTCTTCTATCGCCTCTTCATGATCAAGAATGCGCACACCATTCTTATTCGATACATCTGTGCAGAAGCACACCTCCGGACCCATGAGCACAGACACGTCAATCTTCACCCACATGGCGTCCGTTATTCTCCCCTCATTCTCTGCCCAATACAGCATCGGGTGATTATCGACAAAAGCCAAATGAACATACTTGTCCAGGCCTTTGTTTCTGTCGGCCTTGTGACTCCACTCATTTCCTCCGGGTTTTGGCACCACAACGTCTCTCTCTTCAAGCCGCCGCAGCGACAGCAGTCCTCCATGCTCTTGTATTAGATCAAGGTTCGCTTTGTCAGTGAAGTGCCAAACTGCCGTGATGCCGTATTTCTCAACAATCGCTTTCATAGTCATGGCGGAACCCTCGCTATACACACGTCAGAATGTGCCGTCCCTGCCGTTGGATCGCGTAGGCCTCATCAAGGATGCTCCCTGTAGCACTCTCTTCGGCCGTTACGCAAGGACACATGAGCAGAGGCTGCGTGATGCACTCCACACCATGCCGAGCTTCCCGTGGGATCATGTTATCGGGTCTCGACCTCGCTCTCAGGCGGAGTCCCCATGTAGGCCGCGTAAGACAGTTGTGTAGGATGGGCAACTCGTTGCCCATGGGAGCAGATCATCATTCGCCCCGTCACCGTGAATACAGTTACGCGTCAGCGAAAGCGTGAAATCCGGTGCCGGTCATGATGGGCACACAGCGTTGAATGACTGTGAGGGGAAATCCGGAGACGGCGTCACCAAGGAACCAGCATGGGCAACGAGTTGCCCATCCTACCCGTCTACCAGCACCCGATTTCCTTTCGGCGGCATCCATGTCGCACGAGTCGGCCCGCCAGTAAGTCAGGTGGTTGAGCGGACACCTGTCCTGATAGAAGCGATGGGAGCAATCGTCTCGAATCCGGCGGCGCAGTTCTATGAAGACGAGGGCCCCGAAAAGAGGAGGCCGCGTATGGCTTGCTGGAGGAATCGCCGGCGCGGCTTGTCCACGCGGCCCTGCATGGAGGCGAGGAATTCACCGAGCAGCTTTCGGGTACTGTCGAAAAACCCCGTTTTACCGACACAGGGAGGCCTCTTCGCTGCGCCGTCCCAAAACGGGTAATCGCGTCAGCGAAAGCCCTTGACGAACCCGCTGGATTCTCATATCGTAGTAATCTAATTGCATCTCAACACTCTCGTTCGGATTTGCGCGGATGACGAAGGACATCAAGAAAAGAGTCGTCTTCATCTCGACCTTCCCGCCACGAAAGTGCGGTATAGCCACGTTCACAGCCGATCTCCTCCGCAGTGTCGGTGCAGCCGCGAGCGGTCGATTCGAACCGCTGGTCGTGACCATGCAGTCTGGTCACGCCTTGAAATACGGCGACCCTGTGAAGTTCGAGATTCGTCAGAACGTCCGCAGGGATTACATCTGCGCCGCTGACTATGTGAATTTCAGCCACGTGGATCTCGTTTCGGTCCAACACGAGTTCGGCCTCTTCGGGGGGGAAGCCGGCTCCTATTTGGGCCTGCTGCTCAAGCGGCTCAAAGCCCCGGTCATCACGACCCTCCATACCGTCCTCGATCATCCTGAGCCGGAGTATCACAAGTCGATGATGGAGCTTTGCGCGTGCTCAGACCTCGTTGTCACCATGAACGAACGCGGCGTGTGCATGCTTGAGGACGTGTATGGCATTGACGCGAAAAAGGTCAAGCTGATCCCCCACGGCATCCCCGACCTGCCGTTCGTAGACAGCAACTACTACAAGCACAA
>CAZGRF010000242.1:0-6077 GCA_964527825.1 uncultured Pirellulales bacterium | reverse complement strand
CACTCTGGTCTTTAGCAAGGTTCAAGTCTCGGGTGACGGCGCCACAGCGGAGGCGGCAGGATCCGCCTGTGAGCGAACGCACGGTTGCGTTGACGAGTTTGCCGTCCTTCCACTGCATCGCTACTTCGAAACCGCCGCGGGCGCGGAGGCCGCTGACCGAACCGTCACTCCAGCTCGGAGGCAGAGCGGGCAGCAGGCTGATTTCACCGGCGTGGCTCTGCAAGAGGGCTTCGGCGATGGCGGCGGTCAGGCCGAAGTTGGCGTCGGACTGGTTGGAACGGGGGTTGTGCAGGTTGTCGGCGAGCGAATGCACGAGGGGCTGCAGCCATTGTTCTACCTTCTCCCCGCGTTCCAGACGTGCCCAGACACAGGTGTTCCATGCTCCAATCCAGCCACCACCGGGGCGGCGTTCCTCCATCCCCTTATTGATGGCGGTAGCCAAGTCCGGATTGCCTCGCAGAGTGATAGAACTGCCGGGGAAGAAGGGGAAGTGAGGTGAGGTGTTATGACCCTCGGTACCTGGTGTCCAGTCCTCGATCCACTCCTGCAGGAAGCCCCGGCTGTTGATGCGGTAGGGTGGGAGCTTCTTGAGTGCAGCGGCGAGCTTCGCACTGAAATCTTCATCCACATCCAGAATCTCCCCAGCCTCAATACAGTGCGAAAACAACTCGCGTATCAGTGCGATGTCTATAGTCGGTCCCGGCGATACGGACACTGAGTTCCCATTATTGTCTCGATATCTGTGTTCAGGGGACATGGAGACAGGTGTAACCAGCCAGTTGTGTTTCGGATCTTCCACCATCATTCCCAACAGAAATTGCGCGGCCCCCTTCATAATAGGATAACTGTCCCGAAGGAACTTCTCGTCACCACCGTATGCGTAATGTTCCCACAAATGCTGGCACAACCAAACGCCGCCCATCGGCCATATGCCGTATCGAGCTGAATCAACCGGTGCCGTACCGCGCCAGAGATCGGTGTTATGATGGAGCACCCAACCATCACATCTATAGTACGTTTTGGCGGTTCGGGCACCCCCCTCTGAAAGGTCTTTGACCAGGTCAAGCAGGGGCTGATGACATTCGACGAGATTACATACTTCCGCAGGCCAGTAGTTCATCTCCACGTTAATATTGGCAGTATATTTACTGCCCCAGGGTGGCAGGATGGCCTCATTCCAGATGCCCTGTAGATTTGCCGCCTGACCGCCAGCTCGGCTGCTGGAGGCCAGAATGTAACGACCGAATTGAAAGGCAAGTGCTTCCAAATTAGTATCCGAACCACCTGCACGATACGCTCTGAGACGCTCATCAGTCGATTTCTCATTCGCCAAAGCATCCCCGATCTGCAAGTGCACCCTGCCCATCAGGTTGCTGAAATCGGCCACATGCCGGCGATAAAGAGTAGAGAAGTCCTTATCAACAACATCATCCAGAACTCGTTTGCACCTGGCAGCAGGATCACCACTGATATCCTGGTAATTTATAAAACTGGTGGTTATCGAAATGACCAGTGTGGCAGTGTCGGCATCTCTAATTCTAAGGGTATTGTCGGATGCTTCAGATAGGCCCCCTTCCAGACGTGCAACCAGTGAGGCCTCGTAGCGCAGGCCATTACCTTTAGTCCGCGCAATCAGGCCGTTCATTCCTGTAGCCGGGGCTGAAAACGGACCTTTCCATGTTCCGTCCATAAGGAGACTGTTCTTTCCCGCTACGCTGGTCTCCAGATACGGTCCTCTAAACTGTGCCTCGAGATTCACCTTCCCGGGTTTGTCGGAACTGATTCGAGTGACTAAGACCTTATCCGGCCAGGAAACGAATGTTTCGCGCGTGATGATGGCATCATCCTGGCGATAGCTTACCTTTGCAACTCCCGTTTCCATGTTCAACTCACGGCGATAGTCGGTGACATTGGTGTCATGAAAGGACAAAAGCAGATCACCGATGGGCTGGTAGGCCTCCTGCGAATTGGGGATACCCCAGAAGTGGTCATTGGCCATCCTTTCGGCTTCCTGGAACTTCTCTGCGAAAACGAGATCGCGAATCTGGTCAAAATACTGGCCAGCATTGGGATCATCGTAGTCGTGTGGACGCCCGGACCAGAAGGACGACTCGTTCAGCGCGATCCGCTCCTGCGGGACACCGCCAAAGACCATGGCCCCGATCATGCCGTTGCCCAAGGGCATCGCCTGAAACCACGCGGTTGCCGGCTGGCGATACCACAGCAACATGTCCTGTGATGCCGGCTCGGCGGCATGCAAAAGACAAGTCGGAATGACACACAATAGCCAGAAAGCTAAGACGTGCCGGAAGAGAATCAGGTTGCGCATAAAGCAGTCTCCTTTCTCTCACCGCGACAATGCGACGACCGAATCTGAGGGCGTCTGCGCGCGTCGCGGCCTCGCCCTGAATGGCGGGTATGTGGTCCCTCAGCGCCTCGAACAGGAAGTCTTCCATCAGGACCCTTTTGTTGCGGGCCAGGTTTCGGCGGTGATCCAGAATCTGAAAGCGCCTGATTTGGACGCCCCACGCCGCAAAGTGCGTGCCGGGCTGGAACAGATCGTCGGCGTCGTGCACGTGGGGTACCAAGGCAAAGTGAGAATGTAGGCATATATCTCCTGCCGATACCGTAGAAACGGCCTCACGATATCCAAAGTGCGCTTATCCTAGTCCATACCCGATCCACGCGGCTTTGGCTACTGTCTCCTCATTTTATAACCGCCGAAGACAGCGAAGTGAGATATGAAAAATACCAAAAGAAAGCGAAAAGACCATGCCCGCGCCCCCGACGACCCCGGACGTGTTCGAACGGCTTTCGCCGAATCCCCGGAGGAGGTCCGCTCGGCGACATGAGAAATCTCGCCCGTATGCCGTTTTTTCATCTCACTTCCGACATTTCGGTACGGTCTTGTATGAGCAGATGGTAGTATTGCCAAGTCCAAGTTTGGGCAGATCTATGTTAACCCGTGCTTGCGGGCCGGACACGTGAAGAATCCGGCGGCCCTGATGCCGCCGGCCATAAACACGGGGGCTCTCAGTTGACGTTTGCGCAGCCCGGTCCCGGAGGGGACGACCATGTCATCGGGATATGCCGTGTGTGAGGAACGGGCCCAAGGCGGACAAAGACCAGACGGCCAAGGACCATCCGATCGCGTACCTCACCAGGGACGATGCCCGGGTCCTGATCGTTCACGACGATATCGATCCCACTGTCCCGCACTATCGGAGCAAGCGGCTCGAAGCGGCCTTGAAGGGGTCCGGCGTGCCGGCGTCGTTCCGTACCGCCACAGGCGATGGACAAAAAGTTGGACGTTCGTGGTTTTCACGTGGGTTTGCAAACGGTATCATTCCGAGGTAGGACAGTCGTCATATCAGCCAGGCGCCGACGGTCTCAGCGTGAAAGGCAGGGGCATCATGAGGCACAACCTCCTGACATGGGTGATGGTTCCGGTTCTCTGGGGCCAGACCTGTTGGGCACAGCCGCCGGCGGCGCCTGCGGAGTTCAACGACTTCAAGCCGGCGTCTTCCAATCAGCCGGGCAAGCAATACCCCCAAATCAACTCTGAAGGTAGGGTGCGCGTCCGCATCGTCGTGCCCCAGGCCCGGAGCGTTCTCCTCGATCTCAGAGGAAGAACGCCTCTGACCAAGGGCGAAGACGGTGCCTGGGTTGGCGACTCGCGGCCCCAGGACGAAGGCTTCCACTACTACCAGCTCGTTATCGACGGTGCCCAGGTTCCTGACCCCGGTAGCGTGTTTTTCTATGGCTGCGGCCGCTGGGGCAGCGGCGTTGAAATCCCCGCCAAGGACCAGGACTTCTACGCCCTCAAGGATGTCCCGCACGGGCAGTTGCGCCAGAATCTCTATCACTCTAAGGTCACCAACGCTTGGCGTCGCTGCTTCGTCTACACTCCTCCAGACTACGATACCAACCTGAAGGCGCGGTATCCCGTGCTGTATCTGCAGCACGGCATGGACGAAGATGAAACAGGCTGGGGCAATCAGGGCAAGGCGAGCCTGATCCTCGACAACCTGATCGCCGAGAAGAAGGCCGTCCCAATGCTCATTGTGATGGACAACGGTTACGCGTCCAAGCCGGGTTCCGGCGCCGCGCGGGGCAGGAATGCTGCGCCGGGAGCCGCGCGCGGCAACTCGGCCTTCGAGGAAGTCATGGTGAAGGACATAATCCCAATGATCGACGCGACGTTTCGCACCATCGCGGACCGGGAGCACAGGGCGATGGCAGGCCTGTCCATGGGTGGCAATCAGACCTGCCAGGTGACCTTTCACAACCTCAACAAGTTCGCCTACATCGGTGCTTTCAGCGGCACCATGAATGGACTAAGCGCCGCGCCGCTTGATCCGGCGACCGCCTTCAACGGCATGTTCAAGGATGGCGAGGCGCTGAACAAGCAGATCAAGCTCCTGTGGATCGGCATGGGCACGAAAGAGCCAGACTTCTTCCATGGCTCTATCGGAGCGTTTCGTGCGATGTTGGACAGGGCCGGCGTCAAATACGTCTACTACGAGTCCCCCGGGACCGCTCACGAATGGCTGACGTGGCGACGTGACCTGCACGAATTCGCGCCGCGCCTGTTTCGGGATTGAACAACTTGATGGATGAAGCCGAATCGGCTTCACAGGGAATGCTGGTGAAACTACTAAAGGAGGTTCTAGTATGAAACGAACACTGTCTTTCATTTTGCTCACGGCCGTTTTGGGTGGCAGGACCTGTTTGGCGCAAATGGGCAACTCTCCGGCGCTATCCGCCTCCGCACCGGCTGCGGCGGCGCATCCTTCACCTTACAATTTCCCGGGTGTTCAGTATCCGCGGATTGAAGCCGACAACCGAGTCACCTTCCGCTTCAACGCCCCCAGCGCACAGAAGGTGCAGGTGTCCATCGTCAATGTTGCGTTTGATATGGTCAAAGGCGACGATGGCGCATGGACCTATACCACCAAGGACCCGCAGGACCTTGGGTACCACAACTACTGGATGCTCGTCGACGGCGCAGTCGTGCTGGATCCGGGCACGAATGCGTTCATCGGCTACAGCCACATGTGCAATGGCTTTGAAGTCCCCGATCCGGAGGGCGGCTTCTACGAGTTGAAAGACGTGCCGCACGGCAACGTGCTGATCAAGAACTACTTTGCCAAGACGATCAATTCGTGGCGTCGCATCTTCGTCTACACGCCGCCGGATTATGAAAAGAACACGACGGCCCGCTATCCGGTGCTGTATCTGCAGCACGGCGGCGGCGAGGATGAGCGAGTCTGGATTGAAATGGGCCGGACCAACTTGATCCTCGATAACCTGATTGCGGAAGGCAAGATCAAGCCCTTCATCGTGGTCATGGAAACCAGCTACTTGCCCGGCGAGGGCGGTGCACGCCGCGGTGCGGGCAGGGCCCCAGGCGCTGGTGCTCCCGCCGGCGGAGACCGCGGTGCCGGTCGGGGCGCCGGCCCAGGTACTGGTGCCGGCCGTAGAGGCGGGTTCGGTGGGTTCGGCGCGCCCGGGGGCGGTGCCTACGGGCAGCTCATGATCAACGATTTGATCCCCTGGATCGACAGCAACTTCCGCACTCTGGCCGATCAGCCGCATCGGGCTATGGCTGGTCTGTCAATGGGCAGTGGGGTGACCAGGCAGGTCACACTGGCCAACCTCGACAAGTTCTCCCACATCGGACTCTTCAGCGGCGGCAGCATCAGCCCGGCTGATGTCAACGACACGCCCGGTTTCAAGGAAAAGGTCAAGCTAGTATTCGTCAGCTACGGCAGCCGCGAACTCGAAAACCGCAGAGGCGGTGGACGAGGCGGCTTCGGCGGCGACCCCAAGGCGAACGTTGAAGCGTTGAAACAAGCCGGCATCAACAGTGCCTTCTATGTCTCCCCGAACACGGCTCACGAGTGGCAGTCCTGGCGGCGTAGCCTGCACCAGTTTGCTCTATTGCTGTTCAAAGACTAAAGAAGACCAAAAAGGACCAAAGGAGAATGCTATGAAACGCAACCTGACCGCACTAGTACTTTTGCTCGCTTTTTCGGGTTCGCTGTGTCTGGCGCAAACGAGTCAGCCTGCGGACG
>CAZGRF010000241.1:0-6078 GCA_964527825.1 uncultured Pirellulales bacterium | reverse complement strand
TAATCGTCGCCGGCAGCCAGTAGAAAACTCCAGTCATTCTCCTCGATCAGGTAGCGGGCTGCCCACCCTTTGTTGATGCCGTGCTTTCTGACCTCCAATATCTTGCTGCCTTCAAAAACGCCGACATCCATGTTCTCGGTCAAATGAACCAGTGCTTGCCGTAGTTCCTGGGTCCGCACGTACGCCAGCGTGGGGTCGGCTCGCCGGTAGTGCCAGACGAGCGAAAAGTCCTTCTCTTCCACCAGGGACCCCGGCGTTCGGTCCGAATATAGGTCCATAATCGGTCTGACAGAGTGCTTCCACTCTTCGTAAACGGGCTGGAAACTGCGCCAGGGGCGTCCTCTTTCCCGAATCCAGCCGCCGTGCTCGGCAATCAGGTGGATGTCAAGGTCACCCAGCCATCGCTCCAGCGTGTGCTTGTCCCGACCGCTGATGACAGCAATACTGTTCTTCTCGTCAGCGACGAGGCATCTGAGGATCTCCAGGATCTCGTCGTCAGGGCCGGCCTTCGTCGGTTGGCCGGTGAAGCCGACAAGTGTTCCGTCATAGTCCAGCAAGAACAGGCGTCTTTCGCCGGCGGCGTATGCGTCCTGCAGCGACCTTTGCGTCGCCGGTGACAGTTTCCGCACGAAGACGCCGCGCTGCTTGGCCTTGATGTCGGCCAGCGCGTGAATGAAATCACTGCTCCAGCGGGCCAGGTCATACCGGCGGAGCCTTTCCTGCATGACATGGTTGCGCTCGCATTGCTCGTCAACCGGCATCTCCAGGGCTTCCTTGATGGCCTCGACGATAGCTGTCTTGTCGTGCGCATTGACGGTCAAAGCTTCCCCCAGTTCGCCGGCGGCGCCGGTCATTTCGCTGAGAATCAGCACGCCACGACCGTCGGCCTTCGTGGCGATGAATTCCTTTGCGATCAGGTTCATGCCATCTCGCAGCGGGGTAATCAGAGCCGCGTCGGCCGCGCTGTAGAGGGCGGTCAGCTTCTTGAAGGGCATGAAGCGATAGAGATACCACACCGGCATATAGCCAATGGCTCCATGCTCACCATTGACTCGGCCCACGAGCCGTTCCAGGTGCTCGCGCAGCAGCTTGTAGTCTTCGATGCCGGTGCGAGACGGCACCGCCACAATGATCAGCGTTACTTTCCCTTTGTATTCGGGGTAGGTGGTCAAGAACCAATCAAAGGCCTCCAGTCGTTCGACGATACCCTTGGTGTAGTCCAGCCGGTCGATGGAGATGACGATTTTGCGCTGGCCCACGATGCCGCGGATTCGGTCGGCCTCGGCCTTGACTTCGGTGTCGTTGATGGCCTCAGCGTATTTGTCGTAGTCGATTCCCATGGGAAAGGCGTCGACTTTGACGATGCGATTTTCCACGTTGACTTCGCCGAGCGTATGCTCCAAGCCGGCGATCCGGGAGACACTGCTCAAAAAGTGCCGCACATAATCGTAGCTGTGAAAACCGATCAGGTCGGCGCCCAGCAGTCCGTCCAGAATCTCCTCGCGCCAGGGCAGAAGGCGGAACAGCTCGAACGAAGGCCACGGGATGTGGAGAAAATAGCCGATATCGAGATCAGGCAGTTTCTCACGCAGCAGGCGCGGGAGCAGCATCAACTGGAAATCATGCACCCAAACCGAATCGCCCGGCTGGGCCACCTTGAGCACCTCGTCACAGAACAGGTGATTGACCTGCTTGTACGATTTCCAGAACCGCTGCTCGAAAACCGTTCGCACCGGGAAGTAGTGAAACAGAGGCCAAATTGTCTTGTTACAGAACCCCAGGTAATACTGATCGATGTGCCGTTGAGAAAGAAAAACAGGCGTGCAGTTCTCTTCGGCCAGCTTCTCTCCAACGTGCTCCCTTTCCTCAGGTTTGAGGTGTTCGCTGGAGAGGCCGGGCCATCCCAGCCACAGCCGCTCCAAGGATTTGGGCAGCGAGGCCAACCCGACGGCCAGGCCACCGGGACTCTGGCGGAAATGGAATTGGCCTTCTCTCTTGGATACGCTAATCGGCAGACGGTTTGCGACGACAATCAGCCTTCCCATGCGATTCCATCTCACTTTGGATTTCGTTTGTCGAGGTTATCAAGCAGTTATGACGCGGTGCGGTGATGATACCACCTCACCTTCGATTGTCTATGCGTCAGGTGCGCAGGCGATAACCCACTATATCAGCGGTGCGCACAAGTTCAAGGCTCGATGGCGGAATCTGCCTGTTTTGTTTCCGACGGGGTGCGCCGTTTGCGGGCGGGCGTTCAGGTGCGGCCGAACGGCTGTGCAGGACCCTTTTGCGGTGGCTTGGCAATCGTTCTCGTGGTAGAATGAGTGTTGTTGTCTATCGCGCGCAGAACGAACGATGTGCGGGGAATCAGGCAAGAAGTGCGACGTGGTTCGGTGTGGAAGCATGGCCGAGGTCAGAAACTCAGACACGGGCACCAGGAAAGCAATCCGTCCCGTCCTGATTGCATCGGAGCGCAACGTGGCTGACCACACGACATTTCTGAGGCGCCTGCTGGTTGGATTGGCGGATGAGTCTTTGTCTGTGGCTTTGGTTTGTCCGCCCGAATGTGACATGGAATGTGTGGTGCCCGCGCCGGTGGAGGTCTTCACCTATCCACTCGTCGATCTTCCGTTGCTCAAGCATCTGGGAGTCGGACAGCTTGAGGAGCAGTTGCTGAAGTTCAAGCCAACGATCCTGCACTGTCTCTGTGAGAGCAGAGCAGCTCTGGCGCGGCGACTGGCCCGGCGTTTGGACGTGCCGTATGTTCTGGCGATCAACTCCTTGCCCAACAGGCTTCGCAGAGTCTCTATCTCCCCAAGACGTTGTATGAAGATCCTGGTGCCGGCCGAGACGATTCGCGCCGCCGTGACCAAGACGCGTTTTCGCTTTGCCGACCGCATCAGACCCATCAACATGGGTGTGTTCGTCAGAGCGGACCCCGCGTGCTTCTCAAACCCTTCTCGTATGCCGAGCATCATCGTAGCGCATCCCCTGAACCGTGTTTCTGATTTCACGAGTTTCCTCGGAGCAGTCAAGGGGCTTCTGAGCGAGGGCCGTGAGCTTGCGGTGGTGATTATGGGCAGGGGCCGAGCGGAGCATCAATTGTGGAGGTTTCTGGAGCAGCAAGGGCTCTCTCAGGCCGTCACGATCGTCCCGGTGCTCAATCCTTGGCGGTCGGTGCTGGTGGCGGGCGACATCTTCGTTCAGCCGCAGCCCACGCCGAGATTCAGCATGTTCCTGTTGGAAGCCATGAGCGTGGGCACTGCCGTGGCAGCCTGCAAGGGCGGGGTAGACGATCTGATCATCCGCGACGAGACCGCTCTGGTCTTCGAGCCCCACAGCGAGGCGAGCATCCGGCAGGCTCTTGCGAAGTTGCTGGACGACCCTGAGTTCGCCCGCCGGCTCGCCGGGATGGGCCAGGAATACGTGCAAAGACGCCACTCCGTCAGCGGCATGGTTTCGGCCATCCTGGACACGTACACGGAAGCACAGCAGCGCTACGGACATCAGGCTGTGCCCGCATAGCTGCCGAAAGGAGGCTGGTTCTGTGCCCGGACGGCCGAGAAGGCGCGAGGCGAGCCGATTGTGGCCTTTATTGAATAATTTTCCTGCCGGCGGCGTTGTATAATGGAGGGGTAAGCCGACAGCGACACCCGGTTAGGAGAATCAGAATGGCGGAGACAGAAACCGTATTGCTGAGGCGATTTGCCAGGACCGGCGATGCGGAGGCGTTCGCCGAGATCATCCGGCGTCATGCAGGGCTTGTATATGGAGCCGCCCTGCGGATACTAACCGACATGGACCGGGCCGCGGACGTGGCCCAGGAGACGTTCCTGCAACTCACCAAGGATGCAGGCGTCGTCACGGGGTCGTTGCCTGGCTGGCTCCACCGCGTGGCCACCCACAAGGCCATCGACCAGAGGCGCCGAGAAACCGCGCGTCGGAACAGAGAGAGAGCGTACATGGCAAGCCGGCACGGCAGGGTGGCGGAATGGAAGGAGATCTCGCCGTGCGTCGATGAGGGGCTCAACGAGCTCGATCCTGAAATGCGCGATATTCTCGTCGCCCATTTTCTCGACGGCCAGACCACGCGGCACATCGCGGCCGTCCGAGGAATCTCGCAGGCGACGGTCTCGCGGCGGATCGAGGCTGGTGTCGCCAACCTCCGGGGCGCGCTGCGTAGGCGAGGCATCATTGTCGCCGCCGGCGCGCTGACCCTACTGCTGGGTGAGAACGCTGCGGAGGCTGCGCCCGCTACACTCATGGCCGAGCTCGGCAAGATTGCGCTGGTCGGCGGGCACGCCGTCGCGGCGTCCACGACCGCGACGGCCGGGGTCTCTTCTTCGTTCCAGGCAGCTCTCAACACGCTCGTGGCGAGTGCCAAAGCCAAGGTTGCCGTAGCTGCCGCGGTGGCAGTCATCGGCGCCGGGTCGGTCATCACCTATCAGCGGCTGACGAAGCCCTCCACGCCCTCGACATCCGACGCGACCGCTCCGGCAGCGTCAGTCTCTCGGCCGCGAGCCAACACCGCCTCCGCTGCGGAGATGCCTATTGCGCCTGCGGCCTACGGAGGAACAGACAGTCTCCGCGCTCCCAGCGACCCGCTTGCCGGCCCCAATGCTTCTGGAGCCGGGTTTCTGGCAACCGGAATGGAGATGGAGACGGGTGTAATGAGTGGTTACGCAGGCTACCAGGCCGTCGGCGCAACCCCGCCACCGGCGAAGGATCCGAACGATTCCAACGACCGCAGCGACGACCCGAACGGTACGATCGGCGGCAGCGGTGAGGAAGAGCAATGAGAAGAAGAGCAAGGACCCTTGCCGTCATCAGTGCCCTCGCGATCCTGGCTGCATTCTCGCTGAGTGCTGTGCATGCCCTTGCGGGGGCGCAAGCATCCGGCGAAGGTCGGATCGTCCATTTTCCCGCAGATAGGTCTCTCGGGGAGCTACACGTGCGGGATGCGCAGCCGAGCAGGGAATTTGCCTACTGGTTTCATTGGACAAGAACCGGGGAGCGCAGCGAACCGTTCGGCGAGGCCAAGGGCGACGTTCGCGTTCCCCCCGGCAGACACCTGATTCTCACCCTCAGTCCGGAGACCCGCCAAGACCCATCGGGCCTTTCGAAATTGCACCCGGATGATCTCGACGACATCGTCTGTCAGAATTCGTCGGTGGACCGCATCAAGGCATCCGATGCGGTCATGCCCCACATTGCGCACTTGACCGGCCTGAAGTCCCTGGTTCTTACAAATACGAACGTCACGGACGCAGGCATGAAATATGTCGCCGCTCTCACATCACTGGAGTGCTTGGAGATACCGGCCCAGATCACGGACAGGGGAATGGTCTACGTGGCCGGATTGACCTCTTTGAAGCGGCTGTACTTTGACGTGCTATATGGATGCAACCAGGTCACCGATACCGGCCTGCAAAACGTGGGCAAGCTCACTTCTCTGGAAGAGCTTGCTCTCAGAGGAGAGCGCATGGGCGACGCCGGCCTGGCGCACCTGCGTAACCTGCCGCGATTGGAGTATCTCTACATCTACGGCACTCACTTCGGCGACTATGGGATGGCTCATCTCAAGACACTGCCTTCGCTGAAGATGTTGGTCTTCCACGAAGGTCAGGCCTTCATTTCCGATGCCGGCCTCGCTCAAATCGCGGACATCCCCAACCTGGAACAACTGTATCTGGATGCCAGAGGCGATGTCACGGATGCTGGACTGGCTAATCTTGTAAGATTGCGTTCGCTGAGGAAGCTGGGTATCCCCAAGGCGCACGTGACCGACAAAGGCCTGGCACACCTCAAACAGATCAAGACCCTTGAGACACTCGAACTATCGCAGTTGAACCAGCGCATTACCGACGCCGGCTTGGCTCACATCTCCGAGCTGCCAAACCTGAAGTGCCTTGCGATTGCGTATTCGAGCCGAACGGGGCAAAGTCCGGAAGCCTACACCGATAGAGGTCTGGAAGCCCTTGCCAAGTGCCAGGGTCTTGAGGACCTCAGCATCGGCAGCCCCGGCATCACCGACGCGGGCATGGATCCTATCGCCAAGCTCACGCGACTGAAGAAGCT
>CAZGRF010000240.1:0-6086 GCA_964527825.1 uncultured Pirellulales bacterium | reverse complement strand
TCAGCGAGATCGGCCCTGTGTATCGGATCGCACTGGGCGAGACGTTGCCGCTGGCGCCCGAATTGTCCTGGCCGGTCACGAGCGTGGCCGAGATAAGAAAGTCGGAACTCGTGCTGCTCTCATTGAGGCCGTGAATGGCGAGGATATTCCCGTCTTGCCTGAGCCGGTTGGCGTACTGAGAGATGTCGAATGCTTCGAGATCGATGGCGTCGATGTCAGAGTTCTGGGTGCTGGCCGACGAGTTCCACTCGGGTTGGCCGTCGAAATTCCTCCGGACTACCTCGGTCCCGTTGAGGTAAGCGATGAAACCGTCATCGTAGCGCACCTTCAGCAACAGGCTCGAAGCTTGCTCCACATCCTCGACGTCGATCTCGAAGGGAATACGTATATAGCAGCTTGTGTTGCGGCCGTACATCTGAGCCTGGACGTCGATATTGAAGAACTGCTCGTAGCCGGTGCTGCGTTCGTAGCCGACGCCTCCGGTACCCGGCGTCCATGCTGAGTCGTCGAAATCCGCGCCGCCTTGCCAAGCGTCATCGACCGGACCGGCTGGAATGAGTACGCGTTTGGAGGCATCCTCCGCAGCCAGAACAGGGTTGCCGGTGGCGCCTGTCGGCGCCGCGTCAACGGGAACGCGCGGATCGCGGCCGTCAAGCGTGTACCAGATGGTGCCGCTGGTATCCTGCATCGTCAGGGGCGCGGTTGGCAGAACGTGTCCGCCGTGTTGATGGTTGCCTTGCACGTAGAAGACCGGCGCGTACGCGTTTGGGTAGAGCCCTGCGCTGCGGAATTGCTGGAGTACGATGTCGCTGCGCTGCGGGAGGTACGTGTCGAGAATTCTGTCGCGCATGGCATACCAATCATCCTGAGTAGGGCGGCTGCCGTGCTGGTCGCCCCAACGGGCCGTCTCGGGTATGATTGCCTTCTCGACGGTGCTCGCCAGATCGGCGTAGCGCTGGATGAGTGACGCCGGCGTCAGCACGCCGCCGTTGAAGAACAGGCGGTGGAGATGATCCGCGAACACCAGTCTGTACTCAGGATTCTGGCTGAGACGCACGTGGGGCAAGCCGACGTCGCTGGAATCGGGATTGGTGATCGTGTTCATGCTCAGCGGCGACCGGGAGCTTAGCATGATGTCCTCGACGTCCCAGCAATAGAACTTGAAGCCCGTGCTGTCTGGGCTGCGGTTGCGCGCAACCCAGTAGTTGTTCCAAGGCCAGTCCCAGTTGCCTGCCCACATGTTGACGATCATGTAGTCGATATACTCGGGCACGTCCAGTAGATGAGGATACTGAGGATTCACAGAGCCGTCGGGGTCCTTGCCCTGAAGATGCTGGAACGCTTCGTAGGAATTCGCCGCTTCCTGGCACAGGGAGAGCATCTGGTTTAAGGCCGATCGATCCCCCTGTTGCAGGGTGTAGCCCTTGTGCGTGAAGACGTCCCATTCTTCCTTCTGGCCGCCATAGTAGCTAGCGGAGAATGAGCCATCCGGCCGCTCAACCGGGTTATAGAGGCCCCAGTACAGGCCGTTGACGTAGAGATGCACAAACATGCCGTGTGGGGCGGCATGGCCGGTGTCTCTATGCAGGTCACGAGCGAACTGGTCGCGCGTGAACTGGGCGTTCCGTTCGTTGCCGCTCCAGGTGTAACCGTCATTGGCTCCAGCCCGGAGGGTGATGGTATCGAATTCGTCAGCCGCATCGTTGCCGAAAAGAGGGTAGCGCAGTTTCGACGCCCCGTAGACACCCTTGAACAGCAGGCGAAAGGAGTCCTTGGCCGCGTTGTTGAGTGGCCGGAACCAGCCACCTTGAATCCGAACGCCGCAGTTGATCTGGAAACCTTCGCGCCCGTCTGGGCAGATCAGCTCGATCGAGCAGGGCCTTTCCCACGCGACCCCTTCGTTCGATGGGTTGGCGTATATTCCCTGATCGGCGTCAAACAAGTCGCCCGTTCTCATCACCAGCGACATGGACGGGATCGACAGAAGGGCGTCCTTCATCTGGCTGGTGTAACGCGGGTCGTCGACGATCCTGGGGTCCATCTGGTAGTCCGCGGGGTAGGACTTCCAGGTCGCAGGAAAGCCGGCGGGGTTCGACGGCTGGGCGATCACGCCATCGAGGAAGATGTACGTGTGGGTGACGGTGGGGCTGGACATCCAGCCCGACTGGACGGCGCGGGCTCGAAGGCACGTTGATCGGTAGATGAGAATCGGGCCGTCGTATGCGTTGCCTGAGAACGAGCCGCGGGAGACGGTGTGAGGCTCGCTGCCATCCAGCGTGTAGTAGACGGTTGCGCCGGGTGTCTCGCACGCCAGGCTCACCTCGAACGGATGGTCGTAGAAGCCTCGCTCATGGCTGAACGTGACTTCGTCGACTAATCCCTGGTAGGCGCTATCGTTCGCCGAGCCAGGTGACGGGAAGCCCATGAACTGCCAGTTGTCTGCGCCGTCGGGAAACCGACCATAGGAGGTGTCGGAGATCTGTTCGTCGTACCGGATGCTGTCGATCGGCGTGACGCCGTCCGTGTCGAACAGGCCGACCGTATCGCCGCCGGCATTGAGTCCGAAGTCGGCATGGAGTCCCGGATCGTTGATCTGGCCGTCGGCCCAGACCAGCAAGTACCCTTTGGCGGCGATGGTTGTCACGGCGGGATCGCCTGCAGGGATCTGCCACTTCCGGGGCGTCGCCAAGTCATCGGTCAGATACATGCCGCCGACATCGACCGGATGATCCGCTCCGTTGTACAGCTCGATCCAGTCATCATACTCACCCTGGGGGTCCTGGATCGTGCTACCGTTGGCAGCCATGAACTCGTTGATATACAAGGGAATGTCGGCGGGAGCTGAACACGCAAGCACGAGTGTCAGAATTGATGCGGAAAACAACGCATTCGCGAATCTGAACATCTTTCCTCCTTCCCTACGGGAGAACCTCTCGCCGAACAGAGCATTCCCTCCTGCTGATGACATACCGGCCAACAGGTGTGCCAAGATGCCGTCGATGCAAAATATTCTACCAGATTCTCGGCCCTCCCGCCAGCGAAAATGGCGCCCCTGGTGAGGCTGCAACCTGCGGAGGACACGCGCGGAAGGCGAATACGCCCGGCAGGATTCGAACCTGCGACCCCCGGTTTAGGAAACCGGTGCTCTATCCTACTGAGCTACGGGCGCGCATACGCACAACGGCACTATACTCGTTCTCGCGGGCGGCTGTCAATCGCCGATGTGTCTCAGAGCATCGTGCACGGCACAGTGGGCAACGCGGAGATATCCGTGCCGTCGAGCTGACGGATGCAATGCGGGAGTCGACGTTGGTGTTCGCGGCATAGGACACTCCCCGTTGCGGTCGGTCAAAGATTCGGCATCGCGATACTGAGAGCATGCCTGACGACCATGTCGAGAGGATCGTGCGTATTGCGTGTACTGGGCCCCCGCGTGACCACGAGGCGGTGCCCGGCGCGACCATCATGTCGATACGTACGCAATGGGAATCGCCAAAACCCTGATGCCTCTGCGGCTTCTCCACCACCACGCGGCAGTTCATCAGATGGTCGCAGATGCATCCGAGCTTGGCTGTCTTCACCCATATCAATTCCCCAGTCTTGTTACTCCTGTGCACACCTTTGTGAGACACGGCCAAAGGGACCCGCGCGGTTGGCCCCACTGCATGTCCTATGATCCGACATTCGCATCATGACTCCCAGATGTTTCCACTGCCACATACGCAGGCGGGGCTTCTGAGTTTGGGTGTAGGAGTGATCGTGGTAGTCCTTCGCTGTTTTCCCCTCAATATTTGATTTGCGTCCCTGTTGCGACCATGTTATGACTCAATGAGGCGGCCGTGGCGCCCTGCGGCTTGGCGGCGATGAAGGCACCGGCTGACGCGCTCCGTGCCGTGTAGTACGGCTGCCTTGTAGGATCGTCTGTGCTGGTCCGATGTCGAGACTCGAATGGAAGAGAATAGCGTCAGACTGCGGGCAAGCACGTTGTGGGTCCCGGGCGTTTTGGTTGTCGTCCTTAGCGTGTTGATTCAGGCCCACGCAGCGCGCTTGCACAAGTACGTGCGTTTCGTTGCCGCCAACGCTGTTGCTTGTGAGTTGCCGGTCGATCTGAGCATACCCACGTCCCAGGAGACCACGTTCGTCCCCGCTGTCAGCCGGAGGTTCATTGTGCATCTGGTCTTGCGTACGGCGGACCCCAACCACGCGGACCAGACCCCATCCCTGGCCGATCCCTTCCCCCAGAATGCTGTTGGCGAGGCGCTCAAGGCGGGAACGTTTGAGGTCGTATGGCGGCTCAGCGAAGGAGAGAATGAACGCTTCGCCGGCTCAGTCACGGAGAAGGACCTTGCCGTGAAGTTCCATGGGGCGGACATACGCTACCTCTTTGGCGACTGGCAAGTGCCGCTGAAGGCGGGCCGCAGCTACAAGCTCGTCGTGGAGGTCGTCGGACCCTTCGCCGCGCTGAACGATTTTGCTCCCACCCTGGCCATCAGGACTTCAGCTTCACTGAAAGGTCACCTTTTGGCGGGCTGGAGGCTCAGAGACACTGCGCTGCTGCTGGTCCTTGGGGGTAGCCTCATCTCTCTCGGTCTGTCCAAGCGATATTCTGATCGAAAGAAACGCCGACGTTTGCCGGCGACAGCATCTGCGTAATTGACGTGTTCCATACGATTGATGAACATCGGCAAAGCATGGTGATTCGGTATTGCCCGCGGTGCGGGGCGGCGGCATTGCGCGCGGCAGGGCCAAAACTGTGGCGCTGCGCCGACTGCCGGTTTGAACTCTATCTGAATGTGGCCACGGCGGTAGCGGCAGTGATCGTGGACGAACGCGAACGGCTGCTGATCGTCGTGCGCGGAGAGGAACCCCAGAAAGGGATGTGGGACCTGCCCGGCGGTTTTGTGGACCCTGGCGAATCAGCGGAGGATGCACTGCGCAGAGAGGTTGCAGAGGAATTAGGGGCGGAGATCACTTCGATGCGATTCCTCTGCTCGTATCCGAACACGTACGAGTACATGGGTGTGAGGTATGCGACGGTGGATTTGGGCTTTGTGTGCGGAGTCACCGATATGCATGTGGCTGGGGCCCCGAACAGGGAGGTGGCGCGGGTGCTCTTCGTGCCGCTGCAAGATGTGGATATCACGAGATTCGCCTTCCCCTCGGCGGGCGAAATCGTCGCTCGCTACCGGCTCGTTTCCTCATAAACACGGTGCCGATCCTGCGTGCGATGCTTTGATTGTGCCGATTGGCGCGACTGTAGGGTTCATGCAGTTCCGCACCACATGGACCCGGCGGTACGCGGGGCCGGCGTTTCCTGGCCATGCTGCCATCCGGTTGGGCAGAAATCCTCCGAAGAATACGTAGTCTCCACAATTGACAACTACCGGCCCTATGTGGTAAAAAACCTATCGCTGAGGAGATTAGGTCCTAAGCGGCTTGCTGCGGCGTTTGTGCTTCCATCGAGACGGAAGCAAAACGTGTTTCATCATCGGAGGAGATCGATGTTCTATTTGTTCCCGGCAGGGTTCTGAAGCACTGTCTTTGGGATTTCTGCATTCTGCCGGGATCATCCACGGGGGTGGGTCATGTTCTTCATTCGCAAAAGGCTCTACGAAACGGTCGCGGCCGTCGTAATGGCTGCGATTCCACTGGGTGTCTTCCTGTTGCTCAATCGCCACGTCCAGATCTGGGCGGCGGCCGCCGTTGCGGGGGTGGTATTCATCGCCTCGGTCTGGTCTGGCCTCTGAGAGCAACCGGCGCACGAGTGTACGGTCCGGCTTTTCCAAGCGAAGGTTAGGTGAACTGCCTTCTTCGCTCGGCTTCCCAGATGGGGCGCTCATGCTGTCGGTCCCGCCTGGATTGGTCTTGAGCAGACCGGCCGAGGGATTGGCAGCACGCTCAACGATCCAGATGGAGTGCCCGAGTGAGGGGGGTGACTACCTCCTACGCAGCCCGCGGCCGGATTTGGCTTTGCCCATCGAGAACGGCCCCTCGAAAACGACTGGCCGGCGTCGCAAATCACGTCCTATAACTGACTTACGGAGAGGTACAACAGGGCTTGTTGCTCAGTCAAAGGCGACTGACAA
>CAZGRF010000239.1:0-6111 GCA_964527825.1 uncultured Pirellulales bacterium | reverse complement strand
CGCTTGCCTACGTTCTGGGCCGTCAGGGCGCCGCCGTTGTAGAAATGCTTGTAGAGACGGTCACCGAAGAGCTGCCGGAAGCTCGCGTTGGCCTTGAGCGCACGGTAGAGCCAGCCGTTGGCGTTGCCCTGGTTGTTGAGCTCGTTGAAGCGAATGGCGTCGAGCTGGTCTCGCTCGAAGGTGCCCTCGGCGTCCCAGACGAAGAATTTCCACTGCCCGGTCTCGCTGCGCTCGGCCGCGGCCGACCAGTTGTTCTGTGGCCAGTCCCAGTCGTTGGGCCACAGGCGCATGATGAGATAGTCGATGAAACCCGGGATGTCGAGCTTCTTGGCCAACTCCTGGTAGTATGCGTCAACCGCGAGGTTGTTGTTGCGCGCGTAGTTGATCATGTCGTTCCATGCGGTTGTGTTGCCGTCGCGGATGCCGTTCATCGTCATGACGTCCCACGGCTTGTCACTGTCGAACCACTGCTGGCACGCCTCCTCCTTGACGTGCTCGGTCGGATTGAAATAACCCTTGTGCTGGCCGTTGATGAAGAGATTGGCCATCGTGCCGACGGGGCTGACGTTCCCCATGTCTTTCATCAAGCGTCGAATGAGTTCGTCCTTGATGAACGGATTGACCCGATCGTTGTGCCCGGCTCGAAGGACGATGCTCTTGAAGCGTTCGACCTCGGACTCCGGCACCAGGGGAAAGTCGAGCCAACTGGTTCCGTACTCGCCGCGGAAATAGAGCCGGAAGGCGAACTTGCCGTTACCGCTCCAGTATCCGTTCTGGCGCACGTATCGCGGCCGCATATAGTCGCTGCCGTGCACGCGCAGGCCGCAGTCGACCTGGAAGTCGAGACTGTCGTCCGGACAGAGCCACTCACACGAGACGGGACGTTCCAGACGCCGGCTGAGCACGTTGTTGTAGCTGCCGACGCCGCTCGAGGTCCAGACGCCGTTGTTGTAGGTGCCGCCGACGATGGCCATGACACCGTCGGGCTCGTAGAAGGTCGCTCTCTCGCTGCCGACGAGCGAGATCACGGGCAGCGACCGAACGGTGTCCGAGGCATGGAAGATATAGGTGTGCGTGTGTACATCCGTCGGTTTCCAGCCCTCCTTGAGGGCCATCGCCCGTATGCACACTGTCGTAGTCATCCAGAGCGGACCGGTGTACGTCTCGCCGGCGATGAAGCGGCCCGAATCGTCGTTGGGAACGCGCCCATTGGTGGTATACAGAATCTCCGCGCCCTCGGTGGGACAAGTGATGGTCAGCAGGAAAGATGAATCGTAGAAACCTCGCTCGTGACTGAACCGCAGCGGCTCGACCTGCCCCAAGTACCCCTCGTTGTTGGGCTGGGCCGGAGTCGGCTCGCCAAAGAACCGCAACTCTTCGCCGCCGTCGGGATGGCGCCCGTATGAGACGTCGGGCGTCTGCTTGCTGAAGGTCAAGCGGTCGAGAACGGTATTGCCGTCCGCATCGATAAGATAGACATCGTCTCCCTGCGCATCGAGGCTGAAGTTCGCGTGGAGGCCGACTGCGGAGACGTCCTCATCAGCCCAGACGACAAGGTAACCGCCTGCCTCGACCGTGGTCGCGCTCGGATCATCGGTGGGGAACATCCACAGGGTCGGCTCGTCCGAGTCGTCCGTCAGGTACATACCTGCCAGATCGATGGACACCTCCCCGGTGTTGTAGAACTCGATCCAGTCGTCGTACTGACCCTCGGAATCGCGAACGGTGGCGGTATTGGAGGCCATAACCTCGTTGATGACCACACCAAACCCCGCCGGATCCACCGCCTGAGCCGCAGAATCCGCGCCGGCAACACTCCCCCAGAGAAACGCCGCGAGCACGACAGCCCAGAAGCCCCCTGTGGGGACGCAACATCTTGCATCTGCGTGTCTTACGTCCTCAGATTCTGCACCTCCCCTGCGCATCGCGGTCCGTTTGAGCATGACTTGCTCCTTGCATCGTAGCGACATCGGCGTCGGTACTGCCTGTCCCGAGCGTTGGAAAGACCCCGGCGGAAACCCATCATTGAGCGCGAGAACTCGGTGGGGCAAGCCCCACCCTACGGCCGCCCCCAGCCTGCCGGCATGTCTCCTCACGATCGGCCCAGACTCTTACCAGTATACCCGACGAAAGCCGCCAAATCGAGACAATTCGAAGCGCGGGCGTTGATCGAGGGCACAGTGTTTGCGCGGCGATTGGCTCTTGAGATAGGCTACTACCCGGAGAACCTGCCCGAGTTGATTCGCGGCATTCCTGAACTTGTAGAGAAGCCCGGCTGCATCGATGCCGACCCCTCCGGAATGTCAGTGGGACCATGATCAGGCGGTTTTGGGGACCGTTCGGCGTGAGCGAATATTCTGGAGGGCCCTTAGGTTTTGACCGGCGGAACCGAAATGTGGATATGAGTGAAGCGGTTCTGGTCCCCCGGACGAGCAACGCTCTCTCGGGTGAGCGCACGGCGCGGCTGGTGATTGAGGGCGTGTCGATTCCCTACGCTGACCGCCGGGCCACACCTGGATTTGGCGGGACAAAATGATTGCCGGGTCCAACGGATTGGATTATGGTGAAAGCGAGGCTGGGTGACGTGGTCTTGGGCGTTTCGAATACGTTGTCTCCTATCGTCGCTAAGTGAAGGTTTGCGCCTGTCGATGCCGGACGAACAAGAACAACTGCTGGATGAGATTGAGCCTTTGCTGGAGGCCGAGAACAAGGGGACGTTGCGCGAGCTGCTGTACGACTGGCGGCCGAGCGACATCGCCGAGGTCGTCGAGCTGGTGGACAACGACCGCCGGCGGCTGGTTTTCGACGTGCTGGAGACGGGCGTCGCGGCGGAGGTGCTGGAGAAGGTCAACGAAGCGACGCGCGAGCAACTGTTCGAGTTGCTGACGGACCAAGAGACCCAGCGGATCATCTCGGAGCTGGACCACGACGACGCGGCTGACCTCCTGGCGGAGATGCCCGAGGAGGCGGCGGAGAAGGCCCTTAAGGGCCTGACGCAGAGAGAACGCCTGCAAATCCACAAGCTGATGCGGTACTCGGTCGACTCCGCCGGCGGCATCATGGACCCGCTGGTCATCAGTGTGCGGGAAGAGGCAACCATCGCGGAGGCGGTGAGCAAGATCCGCGAGGCGGAGATCGATGAGGATTTCTATTCGGTCTACGTCGTCAATGATGACGGGCGATTCGTGGGCGACGTGCGGCTGCGGCTGCTGCTGACCCGCCCGGAGAATACGCGGATTGGCGACCTGGTGGACCAGGACACTATCTATGTCACGACCGGTATGGACCAGGAGGAAGTCCGAAACATCTTCAGCAAAAACGACCTGATCGTCGTTCCGGTCCTGGACGAGAACCACAGGCTCGCCGGGCGCATCACGGCCGACCGCGTCATCGAGGTTGCCGAAGAGGAAGCAGCCGAGGACCTGTATACCATGGCCGGTACGGATCCGGACGAACTGGAGACGTTCTCGGCGTTTCACGCCGCGAGGATTCGTCTGACCTGGTTGCTACCTTGCCTGATCGGTACAGGAGTCACGGCCCTGGTCTTGGTGTTCTTCAAGCATCACCACCCTTTCGTCTTCTTGGCGGCCGCAGCGTTCGCGCCGATGATCGGCGCCATGAGCGGCAATGCAGGTCTACAGACCTCGGCTATCGTCGTCTCGGGCCTGGCAACGGGACACCTGGCGGCATTGAAGTTTAGCACAGTCTGCACCAGAGAGGTACGGATTGCCATGTTGGTGGCACTAAGCTGCGGGCTTCTGGGCGGGGCCGCGTGTGCCTTCATCATGGCCACGGCGCGCGCGGAGAACTCTGTCAGCGCCGCGCGGCTGGTGTTTGCCTTTGGGACCGCAATGTTCTCTGCCATTATGGTTGCGACTACGCTGGGACTGTTTCTACCCTTCGCATTCCGCAAGATCGGTATTGACCCGGCCATCAGCTCGGGCCCGTTAGTGACGACCGCCAACGACTCGATTAGTGTCGCGATCTACATGACCCTTGCCGTTGCCTTGGCATCCTGAGTTGCTCAGCGCCGGTACGGCGCAGCGACTCAACGTAACAGGCAGGGTTCGCCGGCATCGGCCGGGGCCTGCAAGTGGGCCAAACGAAGGCGTGGGGGCTCGCCTGGGCCCGGCAGCATCTTCAGAAGAACCGGTCCAATCAATAAAGGTGCTATACTTGGCACGATTCCGGGATGCGCTGTCGCGGCATCTCTGGTTTTCCGCACCCTTCAGGTCGAGACGGCGAGTGTTCGCACAGGATGCCGGTGGGCCAGCCCGGACGCCAGGAAACCGCTGGTGTGCAGACCCGCCGCTACCGGGCGTTTGGCCGTGCGACCGATAATCTCCCACTCCAGTCCATTTGTATCGGTATTCAGTTGCTTTCCGGACTTTTTGGCATCGCGGGAGAGCCAAGCGACACCGCGAATCCCGCGTTAGGACCCTTGTCGTGCGATCCACCGCCCGACGAATCCTGCTTTCATTTGTTGTGGCGACTGTCTCCGGAACTGGAAAAATTCCTTGGACACCGTTCTCTTCTGTGTGGTAAAATACACAAAGTAGGTAAACCTCAAACATGACGACCTCTTGGAGGAGGGTTAGAGATGAATGCGCTAGCATACGCAAAGGGTGCACTCTTAGTCGTTCTTGCCTTTGTTGGATCGGTCGGCACGGTCCGCGCGGGCACCACCTACTATGTGGACGGCGACGGTGGCGCCGACTTCCGTACCATCCAGCAGGCGGTCGACGCCGCGGCGAGTGGTGACACGATCGTGCTCGACGCGGGCACCTATACCGGTAGCGGCAATTGGGACGTCGTTCCCGCCGGCAAGACCCTCACGATTCGCAGCGTCGACCCCAATAACCCGACCGTTGTGGCTGGCACGGTCATTGACTGCCGGCGTACCGATGCGAAGGGACATCGCGCCTTCGAGGTAGTCGACGACACCGGCATCCAACTGAACCTCGCCGGACTGACCATCATCAACAGCTCGAACATCTTTTCCGGCGGCGCCGTACTCTGCGACGGCGCCGACCTCAACGCGGTCAACTGCGTCTTCTCCAACCATCACGTGGAGTGGTGGGGCGGTGCCGTCTACTGCAACAACAGCCAAGCCACCTTCAGAGGCTGCACCTTCTCGGGCAGCGCTTCCGACGCCCTGAGCGGGGGAGGCGCGTGCCTCAAGAGCAGCGTGGCGAGTTTTGCCAATTGCACGTTTGAGGCCAATTCGGGCAGCGCCGTCGTGAGTTATGACAGCATCCTGACGTTCACAGACTGCGTTTTCGAGAACAACGTCGGACAAGACGGCGGAGCAGTCTACAGCTATATCACACTCGACGACGTGTCACTTCCCCTGAATATGACGCGCTGCACCTTCGTCCAGAACCAGGCGTACGGGTGCGGTGGTGCTTTCCGGGGATTCAACGCGCAGGGCACGATGTCAAGCTGCACGTTCACGGCCAATACGGCCGGTGACAGTGGCGGCGCCCTGTACCACCATCGCTCGTCGCCGTCGATCACCAATTGCATCTTCGCGTCGAATATCGCCGCGAACATAGGCGGCGCCATCGCCAACGCCTACCTGAGCAGTCCCGCCATTGTCAACAGCACACTCGTGAGCAACGAGGCCACCAGCGGCGGCGCTATCGCCAACAAACGCGAGAGCAACGCGCTGGTCAGTCACAGCATTCTCTGGGACAATGTGGCAGCCCAGGGAAAGAACTTGTACCTGATGCGCCTCGACACCGCTGTCGCCTATTTCACCAAAGCAACCCTCAAGTACAGTGACGTTGAGAATGGGCCGTCGAGCATCGCTGTCGACCCCGGGTGCACCTTGACTTGGGGCAACGGCAATATAAACGCCGATCCTCTCTTCACCGGCCCGTTCCAAAACGACTATCATTTGTCGACCGACTCACCCTGTATCGACGTAGGCAGTGCGGATTATGTCCCCGATGTCGGCGCAAAGGACCTCGACGGTTCCGCGCGGTTGTACGGCGCGGCGGTCGACATGGGTGCCTACGAATTCCAAGGTCTCGGGCCGGTCTATCGGTTCTGGTCACCCGTCAAGGGCAAGCACTTCTACACGATCAGCGGCGCTGAACGGGACAGCGT